>JAFGDW010000348.1 GCA_016931935.1 Candidatus Zhuqueibacterota bacterium
CATTGGTTCCTCCTTTAGTTAAGTTGGAACCTAATATACAACAAAAAAAATACTATTGTAATATTAATTAGGAATCATTATACTAGTATTTCATATTTGGATCGGAGAGCAGCTCCTTTATGGGCTGCACAGGGGATGTATCATAAGTATGACGAAATTTAATATTATTCTATATGTGGATGCAAATCATGAATTGCATCTACAATATATTATGTTTTATCGTTAATAGTAGGACTATGATACCGGCCCTAAAAAATAATCCTAATTATGCTTTCGGAATTACCAATGAAACATCGTTCCGTCGGTCTTGCGGTTGATTGGCAGATAGGCGCGTTCGTACGGATATTTCACGGCTTTTGCTTCATCAATATCCACGCCCAAACCGGGGGAATCATCGATTATCATGTAGCCCTTATCAAATTTATAATTTATTTTGAACACATCATTGACAATCGCCTGATGCGGCATGTACTCCTGAATACCAAAATTATTAATCGCCAGATCGAAGTGCAACGCCGCTGCCATCGTTACTGGCGACAAATCAGTCGGTCCATGAAATCCGGTTTTGATGTGATAGACAGAGCCAAACGCTGCCACTTTTAGCAGATGCGTAATGCCGCCGCCATGCCCGATTGGCATGCGGATATAGTCAAATAGCTGCTCAACCATGAGCGCCGAGTAATCGTAAATCGTGTTGAATACTTCACCAATGGCAATTGGTGTAGTCGAATGATTACGAATTAAGCGCAGGCCTTCCTGCAATTCACCGGCGACAGCATCCTCCAGCCAGAACAAGTGATACGGTTCCAATTCCCTGGCCAGCCGGGCAGCCTCAATCGGCGTGCAGCGATGGTGAACATCGTGCAGCAGGTGGACATCTTCTCCATAAGTTTCGCGCAGCCGTTTGAACAGTTTGGGTACATGAT
This sequence comes from Candidatus Zhuqueibacterota bacterium, assembly GCA_016931935.1. GTDB lineage: Bacteria > Zhuqueibacterota > Zhuqueibacteria > Thermofontimicrobiales > Thiofontviventaceae > Thiofontivivens. The sequence continues at coordinate 927 of JAFGDW010000348.1, forward strand.
TCATATACTTTTCGGTTTCCCAAAAGCTTTCCTGAGCAAGTCCCCGAACTGCCGGTTCATACGGCGCGTCTCCCTTGGGAACCCCATAGGTATCGATGATACCGGGAATTCCGGTTTGTGCGCGTACCGCAATAAAACCTTTATCGATTTCCCTGCCAACGGCACCCAGCGTCGCTTCGATGTCCTTGCCATTAGCGTGGGCATATACCATCACTTTTTCGCGGCTTTTACCGCCGATCAGATTATACAGTGGCGTGTTTAACGCCTTCCCTTTAATATCCCACAATGCCACGTCGATGGCGGCAACAGCAGTCATTGTCACCGGGCCACGCCGCCAATAGGCGCCCCGGTAAAACAGGTACCACGAATCTTCAATTTGAAATGGATCACGTCCGATTAACATCGGGATGCAATGTTCTTCCAAATATGCGACAACAGCTTTTTCACGGCCGTTCAATGTGGCATCACCCAAACCATAAATACCTTCATCGGTTTCTATTTTCAATGTGACAAAATTTCGGCTGGGTGAGGTCACAATCACTTTTGCTGAGGTAATTTTCATACAGGAAATCCATTTTTTTGGTGTTCATCTATTGCCAATCGATGCGCCAGATTGATTTCCACATGCTCTTTAAACATGGAAGTCGGTTATCATCAATCAACATTGCAATCTGGTTTTCGGATGAGTGCTTTATGGTTCGTGGATAATTATTTATAATGAAATTGACTAATAAACATAAAAAAGGTGGAAACCATACCGATAACCACCTTTGTAATTATTCTATACAATAAATTGATCCACAGTACCGACGTCATCCGGGTTGATTATCGGCCTAAAGATACAATAAAAATTTTTTTGATGCAACTATTCTTTATTGTGTTTTCACGGTTCTGGTTATCCCTTTTAGTCAATTAGGAATGAATCAGCTAAAGAAACTGATCTTTTGTTAGGTATGGTTGAACATCCCCCAAATTCGATCTCATAACTCGCAAGCGGGCGAGATCGAATATTCACCCTTCGAAGGGGGACGATTTTGACCTGCTCGCATGCGAGTATAGGTCAAAATCAGGGGGATGTTCTTATATAATGAAAAAATTATCTAATCCAAGTAATCCTCGATTTTGAACGCTTATTGAGTTAATTGGATAAACTGATAACCATATATTAAGTTAACATATTTCTTACTCATGAAAATATTCATTATCATTTGCTAAGGATTAATTATCCAACCTAAGACTTTCCGGAGGGCCCAAATAACTCGGCTTTAATCCGCCGGCATCTATCACAATTTTCTGGAACACAATACCCGGATCGACCATCCAAATTTTCAACGTATGTATGCCGGGTTTATTTACACTGTGCTTGGAACTCTTGATTTTAATGTGATCCGTAACAGACTGGTTCCACCATTGGGGATACGTCCAGTCAGGGGTTGTTTCACCTTCGTGCATATTGATGATACGCGGGTCGTCTTCATCCATAGAAACTGCAAATTTAAGACCTTCGCCTTTCGGGAAATTTAATGTTGGTGATGAATATACCTGTACATTTAATTCACCGGGTTCAAAAATCGTAAATTCATACTGCAAGTTTGGGCTATCGTTGCCGGGTTGTCGGCTGTTGACATTGGACGGATAAATTGTCACCGCCGAGTTCGTCCGTCCCATATTGGGAACGGTCAACCAGTTCATATCATCCGCATTAATTGCCTGGCAATAATTCGCTGCATTAATGGATATTACCCGATTGTTTTCAATAAATCCGTTCGCTTTTATGCTAATTTTATGAATGGGAACTTTGATGGAAAAATGCTCACCAGCAGCGGAAATATTAACTATTCCTTCATGTTTTCCTTTGGGCGCCTTATTCCAATCAATACTGACAAAAATCCGTTCTTCATATGGAACATTACCACTGGCTGACGAAAGTTTTATCCAGCCTTCGTCTGGTTCCATTTGATAAGAAAGTGGTTTTAATCCCTTATTAAAAATTTCAATATAATAGTTCTGGTTGTTTATCGAATCAAATTCCGGGAGTGTACTTTCCCCTTCTGCTAAAGAACCTTCCACCATAATACCCGGTCTGGCGTCTTCATATGGCGAGTATTCAGCAACTTCCGGCATAATATTTTGTGGCGGCTCATTCCAGGAGGTATAGCCAATATGTGTCTGGGACATGATGTGATTCCACTTCCCATTCAATAATTTGTGATGATAGTAATCCGTTAACGTTTTATCGTTCTCAAAAAGTGCTTTTGCTTCTTTCGCATAGTTGTTTGTTGACGCCCGTTCCTGTTGTTTATATAATCTGTTCTTTGCAACAGTTACGTACATTTCATTCAAATTTGCACAAATCTCCACCGGAAAAAGTACAAGTTGATAAAATGCTGCCTTTGTCTCTGCGGGTAGTCCATCATATATTTGTTTTGATTTTTCGACCAGTGCATTATAATCGTTGACGACCGATTCGGCCTCCCGGTAATTGAACAGGCTGTAAGTATCCGGTTTTAGCATTTCCGGAGTACGGCGGGCGTTATATTTTGTGTAGAGCGACAGTATGTAACCGATTTCATCTGCGTGGGCTTCACCAAATTGTTGCTTTGCCCACAAGGTGTAATATTCAGGTAATTTATCTGCCGTAAACGATTCCGGATCCCAACCAAAATCGATGAAGAAACTGATGGGTAATTCCATTGGTTTCAGATCGCCGACATTCACCAACCAAAGTTCCCGCGCCCCCCATTGATAGGAAAGATTCATCTGTTCCCATACTTTTTCAATCTGGGTGACATTCAACCATTTGTAACTCACCGGCCCGCCAACAAAATCAAAATGGTAATAAATACCAAATCCGCCTTTTCGATCACGGTCCGCTTTTTTGGGCAACACGCGTACATTGCCCCAATTATCATCGCACAGTAGCAACATCACGTCATCCGGGACGCGCATGCCTTTGTCATAATAATCCTGCACTTCCTTGTAAAGCGCCCAGTCTTGCGGCGTTTCGGATGCAGGTTTTCCTGTTACTTCTGCAATAATTTTCCGTTGATCCTTCACGATCCGTTCCAATAGTTCAATTGCCGTACCTTGAGTCATCGCCTCATCGCCATCACCACGCATGCCGATGGTAACGATACTTTCATTCCCATCCATACGCTCGATACCTTTACGCCAAAATTTCCGCAGCTCTTCAGGATTCTTCTCGTAATTCCATTCGCCTTTGCCGTACCGCTCCCATTCCACATGGGAACGCATCAACGGTTCATGGTGGGATGTGCCAATCACAACGCCAAGCTCGTTTGCCAGGGGCGCACTCAATGAATCATCATCAAACAATGATCGGCCCCACATCGCCGGCCACAGATAATTTCCGTGCAAGCGTAAAATAAGTTCATATACTTTTTCATAAAATTGATGATTGAATAAACCGTAGTTTTCGGCAACCCATCCGGTGAGCGCCGGGGCTTCATCATTGATAAAAATTCCACGATATTTTACTTTTGGCGTGCCCTTGGTATGGACACCGGCATTGACATAAATGGCTTGCTTTTTCTGAACCGGCGCATCTGCCCACCAATACCAGGGTGACACACCAATTTCCCGCGAGACATCGAACATTCCGAAAATTGTGCCGCGTTTATCACTACCGACGATGACCAATGCTTTTTCGACATCCGGATAAGGATTATCAATTGATTGAATAATGAACGTTTCCCACTTGCCAGTAATAATGCTTTCATCAATTTTTTTCGCCTGCACAAGGTCATCAATCATCGGACTTTTGCCCAGCGTCCCAATTAGCACGATATGTTTGACCGCTGGAATATCATTCATATAAATGTGCGGCGCGGTATTGGTGACTCGTTCTATATCTGCCTGAAAGTACTCCATAATTTTGGCAACACCGGCATAATCATCCGAACTTGCTACCAACGGCGCCGATTGGCCATTAACGAACAACGGAAACCGTCCGGCGGCATCCACGGTGGAGATATAACTGGTGTTACTCAGAGCATATACTGACTGATAACCACCGATTATTACTACCAGACACATCAGACATTGTACGAAAAACGACGGTATAATTCGACTCATTTTACGTGCCTGAATCGAAACGATGGTAGATTTCATGCTGTATTCCTCATTCTTAGTTTTGATTGTTTTCGTCCACAGATATATGTGTAAATTTCTTTCGTGCGATCCCCAAAAATGGAAGCGATCATTTTTTCAGTTTATCGAATCCTTGAAACTACGTGCCTTCGAACATACCAAGTTCGACACCATCAATCGTCTTTGTAAGCGCAAGAAACGCCCATTCTTTTCCCAGCACGACGATACCACTTTTATCGTCTGATATATCGAAATGGTGACTTAGCTTCGCCGGGGTGTAAGCCCATAATTTCAAAATTTTCTCAATTCAATATAGTAAAGATATTTGAAAACCGCTGACGCGGTGATGATTCCGCTATTGTTTATGTTAACTCAAATAATGAATTGTAAAAACTTATGATTTATCGTGGTGGGATTACACCTTCCGTGCCATTATAATTGTACCAGGCAAACTCACCATGCAATTTAACGGTTTGAATTGATGATCATTCATCTTGACGAATACTTTCAACGCCCAACGATCGTGAAACGAGTTGAGTTTGACCGCAAAAATTATTGGTTCATCGCGTATTGAAACGGTTCACCTTTTAATCGTAACATGGTTTAAAGTAAACATTAATAGCACGAAATGCAATACAATTTTTAAGTACTTCCGGGATAGTGGACGCTAATTTATCGCCTATTATAATTAAATTCAGGGTACTGCTGTTCTAAAAAAAATTATCATTTTAATCTCTGCCATACCGATTGAAAAAACTTGTGCTTTTGAGAATTGTTTTGTATTTTGGCAGTCGGTATTATGATCCCAGCATAGGAAGGTGGTATGTGCCGGATCCACAAAATCAGATGTGGACACCGTATGGGTATTGTGGTAACAGCCCCGTTATGTATATTGATGAGAACGGGGAATGGTTTGGAATTGATGATTTAATCATTTCAGGTGTTTCTTTTGTTGTCGGATATGTACAATATGGGGTTTCAACTGGAGATTGGGGTGGTGATGCTTTAGCTGCGGGTGGAATAGCGGCAGGTTCTGCATGGTTAGCTTACAATACTGGAGGTATGGCAGCGGGATGGCTGTTTGAAGGAGGTTCAACGGGATTCGCGTTAACTGCCTCAACAGTTGGTGGTGCGGTTGGCGGATTCTCCAATAGCATAGGAATGCAAGCATATTTCAATCATGGAAATATTGATATGAATCAGGCATGGAGTGCAGCAGGGTATGGAGCTATTGGTGGCTTTGCCGGAGGAACGGCTGGCTTATATATAAGCGATCCTATTGCACCTGGTATGATAGGTGGCGCTGTTAGTGGAGGAATTGAAGGAAGTACGCGTGGAGATTGGGTTAATGGCGCTTTTATGGGTGCTTGGTGGGGAGGTGTTGATGCTTCTTTGACTACAATGTCTTATGAAGCTTACGGAAGATATTTGGCCAATAAAACGATTAAGGAAGGTGCCTACGGAAGTAACTATGTCGCAGAGGATGGCTCAGTGCAAAGTTGTAGAGATTTTGCAAGTACTGTAGACGACTATTTTCAGGGGGACACTGACCTCGCTTTATTCGGTGAAATGCCAAATTCAAGACAAGCAGCACACGAGGGTGTAGCCTTAGGGAGAAATAAGTATGGGCAACATTATGTAATTTCTAAGGAGGGAATTGGAGGCGGAATTTTTGTGAGAACAAGTACATATTATAAAAATATGTATGGTAGCCCATTTAAAATTTTCCATATACCTTCACATAAAAATATACCTAATTTTTAATCAGGAGCTGTTTAATGAGAATGATATATCTATTTATTTTCATGATATTAATAAGTTGTGCAAGCAATCTCAAACAAAATTATTCGATACAAAAAAGCAAGATAATATTTAAAGATGAGTATTTTTTATCTAACAATCTTGATTCATTATTTAAAAGTATTAATAATTTGAAGGAAATAATAGATGATCCGAAGACTAACCGATACGAAAGACAGAAAGAATATAAAATTATATCCGCCAATGGTGTACATGATTTTAATGACAATCCACAATCAATGACAATGCCAGTATTTTATGAAACTGATTCTTTGCAGCAGTTTGCACCGATTGGATTTTCTATTAATCCGACTCAAATAAATACATTGGTATTTGTAATAAATAATTCCAATATTGTTGGATATGCTCAAATTTATAAAAAGAATATTGTTAGGGATATAACTTTTAAATATGAAGATTTATTTGAATTTTTTGAAAGTGCAAATTCATATAAGATATATTTCTTCGATAAAAATAAATTGAAATTAGTTGACAAAATTTTATTACCTTAAATGCATTCCGCTCCCTTATCGTCGCGGCCTTATAAGGTAGCCACCACACTACCACGCCGCCCTTGTTTATTCCGCTCCCAACCAGGAGCCACCGCCGCACCCATCGCTCTACCCGCCCGCAATCCCGGCTACATATAATTGGCGTATTTCATTTACTATGATCACCAATAATTTCAACAATTCAAATTTTCATTATCCCACCAAAATAATTTCTACCAATTTTTAAAATTTCCGCTTGACTTTGTCAATTGATTTGTGTATAATATTAACCAATTGGTTAAACTAACTAGTTGGTTTAGCCAAATGGTTAAACGATAAGAGGTATGTGAACATGACAGAGGCACAACTATCAACTCGGGATAAAATCTTACACGCAGCGCTGGATGTGTTTGTGTCAAAAGGCAAAGACGGCGCCCGAATGCAGGAAATCGCAGATCTTGCCGGTGTTAATAAAGCCATGCTGTTTTATTATTTCACCAATAAAGATTTGCTGTATGCCGAAGTCTTCCGTTCGAACATCATGGAAATGATTGCCAACATAAAAACGATCATCATTTCCGCGGACGAGCCGGACAAAAAAATCGAGCAAATTGTAAATGCATATGTTAGTTTTTTTGCTGACCATCCGGACCTGCCCCGACTCATTCTCAGAGAAGTGGCCAACGATCCGGAATCAGTAAAAGCCATAATCAGGGAGATAAAGGACTATGCAAAGGAAGACATTCCTATGAAATTTATAGGCTTGCTTCATGAAAGTATTTCCGAACAAAATTTTTATCACGTCGATCCGAAACAGACAATTATCAGTATTGTGGGCATGTGTATTATTTATTTCATTGGCAAACCCATCATCGAAGTACTTTTGGATATTGAAGATGTCGATCCACAAGAATTTATTGAACAGCGAAAACAAAATATTCTATTCTTGTTGAAAAACGGCTTGCTTTACAAGGAGGAAAAATAATGAGGCTTTTTTCCGCTTATATACTAATCATTATAGGTAACCTAGTGATATTCCATCCGAATGTAACCATTGCGGCTGAACCGATATCGCTTGACGACTGCCTGACAATGGCCTTAAAACATAACGATGATCTGAAAATCCGGCAGCAATCCATTGACGCTGAAGCCTCGCGGTTGCAGCAGGTCAAAGCGCAGCGATTACCGCAGCTAACTTTCGAAGGCAGCTATCTGCACTTCAGCAATGTCATGGAAGCGACCATCGCACCGCAACTTCCGGGGCTTCCGGTACAAATCCAGCCCATGCACTTACAGTTTGGGGCAAAGGATAATTACGATACCAAAATCAGTTTGAATCAACCGTTATTCACTGGCTTCCGGTTATCAAATAGCATTCAGGCGACGGCTTATCAATTGGAAAGCGCCCGTTCGAGCGAACAGGCAGCATTGAATAACCTGTGCTTTGAAGTGAAACGATTCTACTATCAATTGCTCAATGCCCGGCGAATTCGTGACGTGACTGCCTTATCGGAACAGTCTGTGGATTCCCACTTGCGTGATGTGGAAAATCTGTACGCACAAGGCATGGTCAACAAAACCGATGTGCTGAACGTCCGCATTAAAAAATCGGAAATCGAATTGATGATTCTTCAGGCGGATAATCGTATTGAGTTATTAAAGAAGTCATTGTTGAATGTTATGGGCATGGATGTAAATTCTGAATTGGAATTAAATGCGGACAGCCTTGCTACAGTCGATATATCTCCAATTGAGCCTCAGCAACACCGTCCGGAATTGCAGGGACTGGACTTCGCGATTCAGGCGCTTGAACATCAGGTGCAGGCGGCAACGGGCAGCTATTATCCGTCGCTGGCGCTTGTGGGAAATTACAATTATGGAAAGCCGGGACTCAACAAACTGGAAAACAAATGGATGGGTTACTGGACGATTGGTGCAGCAGCGCAATGGGCGATCTGGGATTGGGGAATTCGTAAGAATACACGCCAACAAGCCACACTGGCGCTTGACCAAACCGAAACCAACCGACAGAAATTGGCACGGGCGATTGAACTTGACATTCAGCAGACCCTGTTAATGCGCGATGAAGCCGCCAAACGCCTGACACTCGCGCGTGAGACCCATTCGCTGGCTGAAGAACATTTCAGTTTGATTGAAAATCAATTTCATCAAGGCCTAGTCACCAATACTGAATTTCTCGATGCTGAAACTCAGCTTCGTACTGCCAAAATTCAGGAATTACAGGCTGTAACGGATGTACAGATTGCCAATGCCGATTATGAACGCGCGCTGGGGACATATCGTTTCCCGGCAGCACAATAAAACAGTCAATGCTAACAGTCTATCCCACGTGGAGGATGTATGAAATATCTGAAAATAATTATTCCGTTTCTCGCTATCTTCGCTTGTGATAAAGCAGCCAATCAAACAATTACTGGTTCCGGTGTCATGGAAGGCACGGAAGTTGTCATCAGTTCAAAAGCTATCGGGGAAATTGTCGCCCTTGATGTTAAGGAAGGCGATGTGGTGCAGCAAAAAGCTGTACTGGGAAAGATCGATGACGAAAAACTATTGCTGCAACGCGATCAAATCCAGGCCAGCATTGACGAACTGGAAGTTGGCGTCCAAAGCGCGCATGCCACAATTGCTGCTGCCCAGGCGAATTATACCAATGCAAAAAAGCAATACGACCGCATGAAAGCATTGTTGGAGGATGGTTCCACCACACAGCAGCAATTTGACAATATCCAAACCCAGTTTAAAAATGCGGATACACAACTGAAGAATGCCAACAATAGCTTACAGACATTGGCCGCTAAAAAACGGCAATTGGAAGCGCAGTTCAAATTGATGGAGAAACAAATTGATGATTGCCAAATAACCTCACCTATTTTGGGCGTCATTCTGGAAAAGTACAAACAGGCCGGTGAATTTGCCGCCATTGGTTTGCCCATTCTGTCGGTCGCTGATATCGGGCACCTATGGATTAAGCTCTATGTATCCGAAACCGATTTGGGGCATGTCAAACTGGGCGCCGATGCAGACATAAAAATCGATTCTTTTCCGGACCGCACATTTCCCGGAAAAATCATCTGGATTTCGCCCAAAGCCGAGTTTACACCGCACAATGTCCAGACCAAAGACGCCCGCACCGATTTGGTATACGCCGTCAAAATTGACGTGGCCAATCCGGATAGAATCTTGAAAATCGGCATGCCAGCGGATATTATTGTGAAAAAATAGTACTTATCATTCCAGTCGAAATCCGCTGCTTTTGCGGATGAAGTACCGGAATCTCCTTACACTGATTGAAAACGATATCGCAACAGGTTTAGATGACAAAACAAGCAAACACTATTACAAAACGAATGAAACAGAATTCAATTCAATGAAATCCTATTATGTTTACATCATGGCGAACCAATACAATAGCATCATCTACGTAGGCGTCACTAATGATCTTATTCGCCGTGTCTATGAACATAAAAACAATTTAGTCGATGGATTCACTAAAAAATATAAATGTCACAAATTAGTATGGTACCAGCAAACAACTAATATAGAAACAGCAATCGCTTAGGAAAAGCGCATGAAAAAGTGGAAACGAGCATACAAAGAAAAAGCAGTCCAGGAAATGAATCCTGAATGGAGAGATTTATATTATGGATTGATGAGAGAAAGCTCCAAATTACTTACTCAAAAATAAAAAAATATCATATCATTCCGGTCCCCGATCCCGCTTTTTTTGCGGGATCGGGGACCGGAATGACACATGAAGGATTAGAATTTAAAATTGAATAACAAGAAAACAAAAATGACACCAAACGCCATCACCATCCAATCACTCACAAAAACGTACGGCCCGGTTACTGCCGTCGACAACATCGATCTCACCATCAATACGGGTGAGCTGTTCGGCCTGATCGGCCCGGACGGTGCGGGAAAAACAACCGTCATGCGAATTCTGTGCGGATTGTTATCGAACGACAGCGGCCAATGTCGGATTTTCGACTATGACGTAAACACCCAAATCGATCCGATTCACGATATGATTGGTTATATGCCGCAACGCTTTTCGCTATATCCGGATTTATCTATTGCAGAGAATTTGCGATTCTTTGCTGATCTGTTCCAGGTCGATAAGGCCGAACGGAAGCAACGAATTGAACGATTGCTGGCGTTCAGCCGGCTCGGGCCATTCCAAAAACGACGCGCCAATGATCTGTCCGGTGGAATGAAACAAAAGCTGGCGCTCTCATGCACGTTGATTCATACACCCAAATTGCTCATTCTCGATGAACCAACGACCGGAGTCGATCCGGTGTCGCGGCGGGAATTCTGGAAAATTTTAAAGGAATTACAAAGTGATGGCGTTACCCTGCTGGTCTCCACGCCATACATGGATGAAGCAAATTTATGCGACCGCGTGGCGTTTATGCATCAGGGGCATATTATGGCTGTCGATCAGCCGTCGAACTTCGCAAACTATCTTTCCGATCAATTGCTGGAACTGGCGCATGATGATTTGTACCATACCTGTCAGCAGTTAAAACATTACGCGTCCGTAAAACGTGTGCAGTTATTTGGTGATAAAATCCACGTTATCGTAACGGATGAAGCCAAATTTCAGAATGAACTGCAACGGGAAAAGATTTCACCGAAATCGGTCACGCCAATCGCGCCCGGCATTGAGGATGTATTTATTGAACTGATGAAAGCAAAGGCTGCAAATGAATAACATAGCTGTTCAGGCCATTGATCTCTGCCGGCAGTTCGGTCATTTCATGGCTGTTGATCATATCAATTTTGAAGTCTACCAGGGTGAAATTTTCGGATTTCTGGGAGCAAATGGCGCTGGTAAAACCACCACCATCCGAATGCTGACCGGTTTGCTTATGCCCACGGCAGGAGAAGGCCGGGTGAACGGATTTAACATCAGCAATGATGTGGAAAAAATCAAACGCACGATTGGTTATATGTCCCAAAAATTTTCGCTTTACCAGGATTTAACCGTCGAGGAAAATATTGAATTCTATGGTGGTATTTATGGCTTGTCGCCGCAACAAATTCATGACAGAACCGATTGGGTACTGGACAAATTAAATTTGCAAGCGCAACGACGAACGCTGGTCAGCGATATCCCACTCGGCTGGAAACAGAAACTGGCGTTAGGCACCGCCGTGCTGCACAATCCCCCGATCCTGTTTCTGGACGAGCCGACCTCCGGTGTTGATCCGGTCTCACGCCGCGAATTCTGGATGCTGATTAACGAACTGGCGCGAAACAACACCACGGTGTTTGTGACTACCCATTACATGGATGAGGCGGAGTATTGCAATCGTTTGTCGATTATGCACTCCGGCAAAATTATCGCACTCGATAGTCCGACGAATTTAAAACAGACATATAAGAAGACAAGTATTGAAGATGTGTTTGTATCGTTGGTGGACAAGTGATTGAAATAATTTGTTGCAGATTGGATACAGAATTTGAACGATAGTGTGTGGGGAATCCAAAATTCATAAATTTACTTTAATCCGAGCTACTCATGAATAAACGATTCATAGCCATCATTCGAAAAGAATTTATCCATATCCTCCGCGATCCACGGTCGCTGCTGATTACCTTTGTTATGCCGTTGTTAATGATTTTTCTATTCGGCAACGCCGTGGAGTTGGACATCAAGGAGATTCCGTTCGGAGTTATCGACCAGGACAATTCGCAGGCCAGCCGTGAACTGATCGACAAATTTATCAATTCCGGCTATTTTAAACTCCAGCCGATTGAACAAAATCGGGAACACATCCACGACTTGTTTATGCAGCGCGCTGTCAAAGCAGTGCTCATCATCCCGGTTGATTATGCAAAAGACTTGCAGATAAAACCACAAGTCCAGGCACAGATGATTGTTGATGGCAGCAATTCCAACACTGCCTCGGTGATTATTAATTACACAAAAATGATTTTCGCTACCTTAACCACCGAACTTAACGTGCAAACAATCAACATGCCGCTGGAAATCGAATCGCGCGTGTGGTACAATCCCGATATGGAAAGCGCCAATTTTGTGGTGCCCGGTCTGGTGGCAATCATCATGATGATGATCTGCGCCTTGCTCACATCGATCACCATAGTGCGCGAAAAAGAAACCGGTACGATGGAACAGATACTAGTATCGCCTATCAAGCCATACGAAGTCGTGTTTGGCAAAGTGCTGCCGTATGTGATTATCGCGTTTTTCGATGGAGTGCTTGTGCTTGTGTTCGCCTGGCTATCATTTGGTGTGCCGATTGCTGGGAACGTTTTATTGTTGGCAGTGCTGTCGCTATTCTATTTGTATGCATCACTCAGCCTCGGTGTTTTTATTTCCACTCAGGCAAAAACACAATTGGTTGCTATGATGGCTGCACTGGTAATTACCGTTCTACCATCGGTAATGTTATCAGGATTCATTTTCCCGATTCGCAGCATGCCAAATGTGCTGCAATGGCTGACATATATTGTCCCGGCTCGTTATTTTCTGGTGATCATCCGGGGGATCGTATTGAAAGGTGTGGGATTTCAGTATTTCTGGACACAGACCCTGTTTTTATTTGTGCTCGGCACCATTTTGCTGACGATTAGCACACGAAAATTTAGTACCAAACTGGAATAAAATCATGCAACAAATCATATATCTTATTCGGAAAGAATTCCGTCAGGTTCTGCGTGACAAGGCGATGCTGCGTATCATCTTTATTGCGCCATTAATTCAACTGGTGCTATTGGGATACGCGATTACCACCGACGTGAAAAACATCCCGCTGGTTATTTGCGATATGGATCAGAGTTACGACAGTCGCGAGCTGGTGCGCGGCTTTGAACATTCCGGCCGCTTCATTCTCAACGGCATTGTCGCTGAACGTACGTCCATTGATGAATTTCTTGATTCCGGCGATGCCGCGATCGTGCTGGTTATCCCGCCCTACTTTGCCCGTGATTTAAAAAATCAACAATCACCACAAGTTCAGGTGCTTGTCGATGGTCAGGATTCCAACACATCACTGATTTCTATGGGTTACGCCAATCAAATCATTCGATCATTTATCACCGGCAGAATGCAAGAGGCAATGCTCTCCAATCCGCAACTGGCGCAGGGCATTCATCTCGTAGAACCGGAAATCAATGTTTGGTACAATCCCAATCTGGTCGCCAAAAACTATATGGTGCCCGGCATTGTAGTATTGCTGCTTACGATTATTACAAGTGTACTCACCGCAATGGGGATTGTGCGGGAAAAGGAAATCGGCACCCTGGAGCAGCTCATGGTGACTCCTATCAAACCGTATCAACTGATGATCGGCAAAACGGTGCCATTTGCAATTTTAGGATTTTTTGAAGTTGTATTTGCCATTACTGTGGCTAAGCTTTGGTATCATATTCCGATAGTCGGGAATTTATTCGAACTCGCTCTGTTTACAATGGTGTTCATGTTCACCACTTTGGGGATCGGCATTTTTGTTTCTTCCAGCGCGAAAACCCAGCAGCAAGCCATGTTCATGGCCTGGTTTTTTATGGTGTTCGCCATCATCATGTCCGGCTTCATGTTTCCGATTGAAAATATGCCGCGATCACTGCAAATACTTACCTACATTAATCCGGTGCGCTATTTCATTACTATCGTACGGGAATTATTTTTGAAGGGCAGCGGTTTTGTTCACTTGTGGCAACAAGGTGTAATCATGCTGGTGTTCAGCATTGTGGTTTTAACGTTGAGTGCAATTCGGTTTGAGAAACGGATAAAGTAAGTCTCGCGTTCTATTTCGAAATATGTAATTTGCTGCTTCATACATCTAATAGTAAGTAGTAGCCAATATTAATTACCAAATTGTTTCAACATGCGGATAATCATAATTTTTTTTGTCTGCCGTTATCATGGAAATGATTTTATTCGGGAGGTTGCTACGATAATTCTATCAGCAGGATCATTGTGAAAAGGTTCAGCAAGTGAGTATGCTTCTTCAATAATAGTGACATCAATTGAGATAATACTCCATTCATTCACATTTAAGTAATAACGAAACCATTCTTTCCAATTCCGATCTAATTTGATACGCTTCCGTTCAACTGCACATGCAATTTCAGCATAACTTATCGCTGAAATAAATATTTCAGTATCATCTTTGATTAATAATTGATAAGCAGACGTAGCCAATTTATCCGGATCAGAAATCGCTCAAATAATTGCACAAGTATCAAGACTTATTTCCATCGGAAGACAGCATGTTCCAATCGTTTAGTGGAATAAAAGGTTGCGTGAGATCAACATTATACTTTACACTACCCTTACCGCAACCAAGTATTGTATTGTTTTTTCTTTTTCTTGTAACCGGGATAATTCGCGCAATGGGAATATCTTTTCGTAGCACTTCCATCTCTTTACCATTTTCTACAATGGAAATGAATCGGTTGAAATGATTTTTAAACTCTGAAATGTTTGTCGTTTTCATGGGTGTAATTTAAGTATATATTTTTAAATGTGTCAAGGCTTTATATTAAAAACAATCAAATCTGTCTCGGCTCTATTCCTGTATCGAACTGCTCATTTCCATACACAAATTTATCATGGTTAACAGATCCATCTTGAATTCCAGTTGAAATCGGATGTTTACCGAGTTGATAAATTGGATCGTTTGCCGTTACCCCACTATTTTTCTTTAGCTTAATCTCAAGAATTCCCCGCTCAATATAAATTTCGTAATCAACCAGATCCGTAAGGCGAATACCAAATTCTTCTGTTATTTCTTTTAGTGTTGCTGTTTTCATAACTTTCATCTTATATTATCCATTTTTTAGAACTTACAAAAATATTTGAATAATACAAGCACGAATTTTGGGTATTTATAATAATGGTGCAAAACAATGATCAAAACAGAGTGAATGATACTGTATTAGTAACTGAGAAATTATTTTCTGACATTTTTTGGCAGAAAATGTTAAAACATATTTTAGACAGGATTTCACGGATTCACAGG
>JAFGDW010000349.1 GCA_016931935.1 Candidatus Zhuqueibacterota bacterium
AGGATTTGTATAATCTCTTCCTCAAAGAAATCCTGTTCATCCTGTTATCCTGTCTAATTTTTTTAATTCTGGTTTATCCAGGTTAGGTGAATCGGTTTCAATTGCTGCATTCCGTTTTTGGATTTCACGAATCAACCAATAAACCACGGAGATACCACCGGCATAAGTACCACCGGCCATCACAGCATCCGGCTGATATACATCCAGACTACCAATTTCCAGCATCGCTTTAAAGTTGCGCCAAGATGAATTTAACTCTCCGCCGGCAATTGGCGTGGTTGTGTTTTTTCGAAGTTGAGCCAGCCCTTCAAAATTTCCGCGATTTAACGGCTCTTTCAGCCATTTTAATTTGAATGGTTCGAGCTGCTGAGCAATTTCTTTCGTTATGCCAGCATTTAGAGAGTGAGCCCGAGATTTACCAATATTTGTTTGCTATACAAAACACATTTGATCAAGAAGCTCTGGAGGTGTGAAAAGAAAATGATTAATTTCGTTTTGATTTGTCTATTTGCTTGTAGGTATGAATCAGACAAAAGCGAAACATGAATGTGCATTGATTAAAGGAATTAATCATCACATTATAATGTAAATTGTTAATATAATACAAACATTCAAAATGATTGTCAAGAATTAAATATTAAGGTTGTATTATGGCAGGACAATATTAAAAATGAGAACTAAAATTCAGCAGATCGATTTCACTCTAAAAATAGTTATCAACGAATAACACAAATTTTCACAAATTGATATTATTGAAGCATGTCAGTTTCTTGTTATCATGTTTCGCATGGTTCGGGTTATTAAAATGGATTAAAAAAAAGCCATCCCAGCAATTGGAATGGCTTATACAATTTTTTATAGTACCTTCTTTTTTTTAATGAATCAATATCCAAATGTATATACTTGACGAACCGTTGCCGAGCCAAGCGACGCATCGATCGGACCAAAATCATCCCAGCGACGTATTTTGCTGAGAATACAGCGCTCGACGCGTGGATTATTCAATGTGGTCGATACAACATCCACTTTTGAAACTTTACCGCTTGGTTCAATAGTAAATCGCACCACAACTTTTCCCTTTAAATCAGGATTCCGTTTTAGCTCGCGGGTATAGCAGGTTTGAATTGCCGCATTATGTTTATTTACGACCATTGAAATTTCGTCAGAATCGCGGCTGTCAGTATGCACACCATCCGCGCTTTCCACCGATGAAATGCTGGACACTACCAAATCGCCGCCGCGTCCGACATCTGATGATTTTGCCGAACCACGATCAGTTATCAGATCATCGATTCCACCGCCACTTGTCACGCGATTACCCTTAACAGAACGATTACCGCGTGCTCCCGGTGTATCTCCTGCACCGGCTTTTTTAAGCCCATCGATCTGGCCAATCACATCGTCCAGGTTTCCGCTGGTCGATTCAACATCTCTCAGCACATCGACCACGCTTTCACCGCTTGCAGCCGAACCGCTTCCAGATAATAGTCCCAACAGACCTTTCGAGCTCACTTCCTTTGAAATCTGCTCGCGTGTTCGTTTGCGCTCAGCAACTCCTGCTGTGCGTTTTTCCTTTCGACCTTCGGCAGTGGCTACTTTTGTTTCTTCGGGACCTTTCTTTACATTTTCTTTGGCAGCGTCTTTTTCGCCGATATCTTCCTTAGCAGCCTTTTCTTCACTGCCCTGCAGTTCATCGGTAATCGGTGTTTCTACAGATTCGATAACCTCAGGTTCTTCCACAATATCCTGCTTGAGAACCAGGCTGGCATACTGCTCCTGAATCCGTTTAATATCACTGGCACTTACATCGACTGTTGGTGGATGCAGGGCAAAATAAAATGCCGTCGAAAAATGAACGATAAACGACGCGAGTAATATCAATAAAAACCGCTGATCCCATCCGTCAAATAAACTTTTGTGGAATTGTTTAGGTAATTGTGTAATTTTGACGGGCCGGGTTGCAGCCGTTTGCTGTATTCCATCCGATCTATTATTGACTTTTCGTTCCACAACAACCCCTGTTCAATTCATATGCATCATAATTCACGTATCACCTATTCACCTTTTTTGTAAACCACCAGTCGCATATTCGGATAATCGGACTTTCCGCATGTGGCCATAACTTTAACAAGCAATTTGTATGGTATTGACTTATCACCTTGTATCGTCACTTTTCCGGAAAACTTGGTACCGTATAATTCTTCCATACGTTTTGCTTCCCGTGAATATACATTCAGCTTGTCCTGAAGTGGCCGAATTACAAAGCCTGTCATTTCATCAAGGTCCGCTACCCGAACGACCGGTTCATTGTGTACCATAACCCATTCTTTCGACACAATAATATCCAGGGCGACTTCGGGTGATTTTTCTACACTTGAAGTCGGTAATGTCAAATATTCTGATGGTTGAATTAACATGCCTTCGGTAGAATATGTTTTCAATAAGAAGACGAGAATAATGGTAAACATATCCATCATGGATGTTAAATTCAATTTTACGCTTCCGGGATCGGTATTATGTTTCTTTCTTCGTGAAGGAATAAACGCCATACTGTTCTCCAATCCTTGCCTTGTTTGGATCCCTGTTGTTTTTTTATAAAAGTATTGAAA
Organism: Candidatus Zhuqueibacterota bacterium; assembly: GCA_016931935.1. Classification (GTDB taxonomy): domain Bacteria; phylum Zhuqueibacterota; class Zhuqueibacteria; order Thermofontimicrobiales; family Thiofontviventaceae; genus Thiofontivivens. Next base: position 2,610 of record JAFGDW010000349.1, read on the forward strand.
ATTGATAAGTATATCGATGAAACCATATTTATTTCTATTGTTTCACCCGGAACCGTGATGGAGCCGGCAGAATAAGAAATGATTATCCATTCACCATTTTCAATTTAAACTTATCAATTGATCTGCTAAATAATCCCCGCTGACAACGACACATCAGGAAACAGCGTAAACATTTTATCGTCAACGCTGATATTCCGGGCCGCATCCATCGTGCCGACTAAAATCTGATATTGAATTTCCGGTTCTGCCTGAATTACAATTTTTTCTGTGTCCGGAAATCGATTTATCGCCTTACGTTTAAGTTCTAATAATTGGCGCGATAATTCATCATAATCGTATTCCCCGTCTTCCTTTTTGGGAATAGATGGTCCGGTATTTTCGTCTCCTTGTTTTTCACCCTGTAAAACAGCAAATGAACTGGAAATAAAAAAGCCCTGATCGGTTATTGTCACCGCTAGATCCAGTTTTGTCTCCGCTTCTTTCGGGGCGTCGGCAACACCACCTTTTGCCCCCACTGCCGGCGGCAAATTTAAATCAATAACGCCAATTTTAATAAACTGCGCCGATGACAGCAAAAGCGGAATCAAAACCACCATCAAATTCATTATGGGTGTCAAATTTGGTTCTACTTCTTCGTCTTTAACACTACGACGAAATGAGGGTCTATATGCCATTATTGATTCCCAGTCATTAAGTTAATCAGTTTAACCGTATGTTCATCAATTTCATCAACAATTTGAATTGTTTTATTATGAATAAACGTGTAGAGCAAAATTGCCGGAACAGCAATGATAAGACCGGCAAGCGTTGTATTCATTGCCACCGCAATACCGGCTGCAAGCATTCGTGATTTCTCAGTTGCGTCAATTCCCGGAGCGGATACAGATTTAAAAGCAGCAATCAGACCGTAAATAGTTCCCATCAAACCAATTAATGTGGAAACATTTGCAATCATGGCCAGAAAACCAGTACGTTCCTGTAATTTAGGAATGACTTCCAGCGTGCCTTCATCAACAGAATTTTGAATTGAACGGAAATCAATCTGTTCAGCGCTGGAAACACGTTTCAAACCAGCCATTATTACTTGTGGAAGCGCCTTGTTACGAGCAGAGTTGCATAATGCGATTGCGTTCTTGTAATCCCCGGCTTTCACCAGTTTACGTATTTCAGTCATGAATTTGCCAGCATTGATATTGGACCGCACCCAGATGTAATATGTACGCTCAATCGCAATCGCAACCATGAACACGCCAATCGTCATCAATGTCCACATGAAAAACCAACCAGTCGAAGACGTACTAAAATTTCTCAAAATCTCGGCCATCAGTTATACCTCCATAATAGTTACTTGTCGTCCGTTTTTTCTGTTTTTTTTCGTTTTATTTTGTCACGTAATTGTTCAATTTTATCCGGTTCCTGCATTCGTTCATCCACCATCATCGGCGCGTCCGGGGCCTTTTTAAGCTCCTTACTAAAAGAACGGTCCATAAATTCCATTTCTTCGAGCTTTGGTTCCTGTCGGTTCGGTAAAATCGAAACGCGTGGTTTTTCAATAATTGCTTCGATATTGATTTCCAGCAGTTCTATTTCCCCGAATGACATTTCTGGTTCTGTTTCAACCGGAGTCGATTCGATTTGTTTTGATATTTTTGCCGTATCCGAAACTACAGCAGTTGTATCTTCCTGAGCATTACTATTCACAATTCCCAACATCAACCCGCTCACACAACCAATGCATACCAATTTAAAATATTTTGTCAGGTTCATAGTGGGTACCGCCTTATTTTGTTGCTTTAAATCTATCGAAAATTTACATATTCCTGAATCCCGAATAATTAACGGAATTGAAGGTTTAATTAGCTTATTTTCAGAGTTCCTGTAATATCAATTAAAAAAGAATAATATTCTTGTCAAGAATCAAGTTTTGACGGACAGCCGCGTCACTTGTGGCCATTTCGTATTTTTCTTTGACCCGATCCCATTCCGGCAGCGATTCGATGTGCATGGATGCTTGAAATCCACCACCAGTCATGTCTTCGTCCTTTAATTCAATTGCCAATACATTCTTGCCGGATTTCAAAAAATCGCCCAGTAGATGTGTTCGTTCATTTTGCCATTCTGTCGAGTCGGCAGCAAAATTAGCCATATATTCGCCATTCAGAAACAGATTATATGAATCATCGACTATCAATTTAAGTTCGGCTGAAACCGGCAAACCTTCAATATAAAATGTTTTTCTGACAAAAATTCGCTTCGCCCGGACGGAAGATGTCTCCGCACGGGAAGCTGCCAGGGTGTGCTGATCAACAACAGATGAATCCATATCTGCCGATGTTGTGGAATCGGCCGTTTGTGTTTGTGTTTGCGCCGCGACAACGGGAACAACATTCAGGGTGTCTGTTACCGTCAACCAGATCGTTTGCCGTTCTTCACCATTCGTTCCTGCTGTTCCAACCACACTTACTTTTTCCCACGATGAATCATCAAAATCCCGATTGGTCCAGCCGGTTGTATACGCAGTACTCGCAATCCAGGATTGGTCAGTAGCAACGTCCATACCCTGCATTTTCAGATTCAACAAGCCGCTGTACTGCACAGGATCAAGTCGGGCCAGGGAAAGTAGTACGCGGGTGGCCCATGGTGATTTAATTTGCATACTTTCACTGGTTTCATATGCGGATTCCAATAATTCTGTCAGGCTTTCTTTTAAACTGTAAAGATTATCCTCGTACGTAAACAACGCATCTTCAAATTCCGGAGAATCCGTTTCTTTAAATTTATTTTCATACAATTTTCGATTCGTGTTTGCTTGCACAGCCAGGGAATCACAAATTTGTGAATAGGCGTAGATATTTTTTAAAAGAATTTCTTTGGTTTCAGTAACCGCCGGGTCCGAAATATTGTCTTCAATCGCTTTTTCCAACGTTGTTCGCTTTAATTCCAAGGCAACTGTGGCAAATATTTTACCAAAGTCTAATAAATTGGCCATTCGTTCGGAAACATCAATAGCATCTTCTCCATTTGGACCAACACCTTCATTTTCAGTTGCTCGCTTATAATTTGTTGAGTTCTTCCCGTAAAGGTCCAGAGCGCGAAAGGCCATTTTCTGATATTCGTCGGAAAGCAAGTTATTTACGGTTATTATTTTATTACGCGAAAGCTTGACCCACTGATTCTCCAGCCCCATATCCCACGCTTCTTTTACGTTTCGTTTATGATCGGCGCTGATTTGTGTGATAAGCGGAGCGACAGCTTTTGCGAGAATTTGTTTCCGGTATTCCAGTGCTGCCACATCATCCAATCCATCAGGAATTGGCGCATCAAGAAATAATTTTACAGATTCCGAATTCAGTTCGGCAATATCATAAATTACTTCGGAAATTTTTTCTTTACAGCGGTCTGTCCATTTTTTAGCCACCCGAAGTGTACTATCTTCATTCACTATTTTAAGTTGTCGCTCTGTCGACTCTACAGATGTCGAATCCGACGCGATTAGTTCTTCCTGATACTGATCAGCGAGCCGTGACAGTATGTTAACTGCCTGTTTGTACGAATCTTCAGCCCGGCCATACAATTCAGCGGCTGTCTGATTTATCTGTTTCTGATAGAAAATTTTCTTATTTTCTTCCATATGCGGAATCTCCTGACGCACCCAGGTTTCCGCAAATTCTTCGTATGAGTCACCGATGTAATAGGTCGCTTCATACAAGCGCAGCGTTCCATAGCTTACAACATTGGTGAATCCATCAATTACTTGTTTCAGCAATTCTTTCTTACGATTTTTGGATTCCGCCATTGCTGCTTGAGGCAAATAGAAGCCAATTTGACGGTATTTTTCATACTGCAGCATTGTCATTTTAAAAGAGGCTTCTGCTGCAAAAAAATCGTTTGAGGTAATTGATTTCTTTTTAAATTCATCATTCTTTTGAACCGCTTTTTTATATTCAGCGATCGCTTTATCTGCATCACCATTATCCTGGTAGTACTCGCCACGATGGAAATACGTCTCTACGACCCGCGGTGAGTTGGGATATCGCATCACATACTCACCGTAGATTGCATTGGCATTTTCCAAATCATCCAGCTTTAAATAATAGGTTGCAATATCAAAAAACAAATTATCCGCATCCGGAGATTTCGGAAACTTGCTGACGAAGCTCTGATTAATCCGAATGGCATCTTCCCATTCCTGGCCTTTCACAAAAAAGATGCTGGCATTATAAAGCGCATCGTAAGTCGTGGCTGAATCCGGCGCACTACGTGATAGCTTTTCATATGTCAAACCCGCGTTTTTGTATTCATGAAGTTCGCCATAATCGAATGCCAAGTTATTCATTGCATCGAACTTATATTTGGAATTGGATTTGGTTTCAAGCAAGTAATTATAGGTTTCAACCGCGCGACTGTACTCTTTGGCTTTATCATATTCCAACGCGGCGTTAAACATTCCCAAATCCGCAAACTCGGCATCCGGGACTTCTCTGACCATGCGTAAATATTCGTTTCCGGCTGCCAGATGGTTTGCAGAATCTGCGTAGACTTCAGCAGACAGGAATATAGATTCGGCCAGTCGCTTTTTCGCTTTAACAATATATGATGAATCCGTGTGCGCTCCGTTTTTTAATCGCCGCGCTACAATTTCCGCACTACGGAAGTCACGCTTTCCAAAATATGCCTCCATCACCATATACTTTGCGTAGTCAGCATCTTTGTCGTTCGGAAAATGTTTAATGTGAGTATTAAAATATTTCAATGCCTCGGGAAATTGATTATTGTTATAATACAGCGCACCGGCATTGGTCAAAATCATAGCTGTTTCATCTTTATGCGGAAACAACCGAATGTAATTGTCATATGCTCGGGCCAGCTTCTGTTCGTTCGGAGTGAGCTCAAGTCGCTGGTAATTAACCGCTTTCAATACGTTTGAGGTCGACTCGTTCATCATTGGATTGGAAACAACCGCTTTTTTCGTTGTATCCGACGTCACTGCATCCTTTGCAAGTGCAATCGCATTTTTGGCAGCATCTTCCTGATATTTGCTTTTCCAATACAGATCACAAATTTTCATATACTCTTCAAATGCACGATCATAGTCATGAAGCTTTGTATCCAGCGTAAGCGCCATATTCCAATGAATCTGAACTGCATTGGTATCCGTAGGAAACGAACGCAAATATTTCTGATTATCGCTGACTGCCTGCAAGTACAAATCTTTATCATCGACCATTCCGGCTTTTGAATATAATAATGAAATATTGTCACGCAACGCCTTTTCCGACAACGAGTAGGCGTTTTGCCTGGCCTTTTCATTATTATTCGCCTGCCACCAGGGACTGCCGGGCTTGTAAAGATTAAACAATTTATCCCGCGCCAGGTAAGCACGCATATCATCTTTCATGTGCCGGAAGCACTCAACAATTTTCCACTGGACATCCGGGGCAACCGGATGCTCGGGGTACATGCGCAATAAAACACCATACGTTTCAATGGCGGTTTCGTATTCTTCCTTTTCATCCTTATAAACATCACCGATTTTCATCAAAATTTCATGGCCGTAATCGCGCCCGCCAATGCTTTCAATAAATTCTGCTGCACGTTCGGCGCCCCCATAATCCAGAAATGAAATGCCGATATATTCAATGGATTCATCACGCAAAGCCGGATTTGTAAATTTTTTCTCAGGATCAAGATTATCAGCTTTTTCGACGTCATCTGCCAGGAGCGTGAAGTATGATACCGCTTCGGGATATTGACTCAATCGATAATAACTCCATCCTAGTCGATATAATGCTTCATCATATTTGGGACTGTCCTTAAACTCCAGTATCTTTTTATATAATTCAACCGATTTTTCAATATCATTAATTGGCGGATTAAAATAATATTCCGCCATTCGCATGAGTGCTTCCGGAACATATCGACTTTCCGGAAATTCTTCAATCAATTCATTATATATCGGAACGGCATCTTCAAAATCATTTGTTTCTTCAAGAATGAATGCTTTGTTGTAAATGGCATCATCGAGCAGAACACTTTGGGGATATTCATCGATAATCTTTTGATAAAGCGCCAGTGACGTAGAATAATCCTTGACCGGCTCAACATAGAATGTATCTTGTTCTGCACCGGTTTCCTGTTTTTCCAGATAATCGTCGTACGCCTGCATTTCTTCCAAATATTTTTCAGTCGATTTCTGATAATACAGTTCAGCCAGGCGGATATAAACCTTATCGAGAATTTTGGATTTTGGATTATTTTTAAGAAACTCCAGTGCGTCACGAATGCCTTTTTCCCGCAGCGACCGTTTCTCTTTTTCGATCTTATCTATCTGCGATTCATAAAATGATTTATACTGCAACACTTCTTCAACGGAATACCCATCCAATATCGAATCGGTCTTTGCTGTCCGGTTTTGCTCAATTGTTTCCTGACAGATTCCATCGGTTGCTGCTATGATTGTAAACCAAAGTATGAACATTATCGTTCGTTTCATCATGCTTCCTCACCCATCTTGTGGCTATTGGGATTCCATTTCGAAGTCAGTATTTTCTTCCATCAGAGGATCTTCGGTCTCTTCTGTCTTCGTATCAAAGTAGATGTCGCGAAAATATTTTTCTTTTTCCAGTTTTTCCAGACGAATTTTCTCTGCTTCCATCTCACCTTGTATTTGTTTCACTTCAGTGTCAAAAGTCAAAATACGTTTTTCCAAATCCTGCTTTTTCTTTTTTAGGATATCATTTATATTGGAAATATTTACAGACAATGTGCTTAATTTCTGTTTGGTTTCATAATAATTGGTGAAGTTAATATCACTAATTCCAAATCCTGAAAAGTCTGCCCAATAATCAGCATCAGTCTCCACATCTTCAATTTGATGACTCGCCAGCCATACCTGGAATTGGTTCAATTGATTATGTAAATCGCGGATGTCTTCTTCAAGAATTTCCAGGTCCATCACGACTTCCATCTGCGTTTCCGCACTACTTTGAGCCAGTAGTTGCATAATCGTATCCAAGTCCTGACGAACTCGCTGCTTTTCCATCACCAGATCATTCATTACATGTTTTACAATATCCTGGCGATACATAAGTCCGCTTTCGAGTGTTGCCAACGGATAATCGATAAAATAATTTACTTCGGCCGGTTCAACATTATCTACAGAGTAACTTTCCAGCACAAACAATAAGCGATCCCGCTGCCGTTTCGCGGTTTGATACATTTTCTCATCGCCCTGTTCTTCTGCAAATTTGATGATATTTTCAAATTCCTCGATTTGGCCGAGCAAAACTCGGCGTTCATCATTAAATTCTTCGTAAACACGACCGCTAATAGATCCGCGATAATAATACGATACCAACGCATCATTTATCATCTTCCTGATTTTCAATACCTTCGGAAATAGCGCTCGGTCCTGTCGATCAAGAATGTTTTCTTCCAGCCGTTCCAGCTCTTCCATTTGACTCAAAATCCGTCGTCGCTCTTCATTATATTTCTCTGCTTTATCAATGACTCGCTTGGAATTCGCAACGTAGTGTAGATCATTTAAAGCACCATCGATATTTCGCTGGACTTTCTTACAGTGCGCAGACAGCACCAGCGCCTCATATGTATAATTTGAAAGCAGATAATTATTCGTGAGAATATCAACTGATTGAATAGAATTATCATAGCGACCACGTTTCATATTGGCCCATGCCTGACCGAGCAGACTGGAATCGTAACCTTCATAGGTACCAGACACCATTTCGAAATATGACTGCGCCTTGGCATATTCCGCACGCTGGTAATGTAAATATCCCAGTTTTAATAACGATTCATTAAAAATAACCAGATTGTTATGATCGTTATTCAAAATTCGCTTGTCATTAATTATCGTTTCGAAAACAAGCATTGCTTTCGAAAAATTATTTTCATTCGTATACAAAACACCGAGCAGATACTGTGCTGGAAAATAATTTTTTGATTGTACAGGAATTGTTGAAAGTAAGTTTTCTGCTTTTGGAAAATCATTTTGTTTAAAAGAAAGGAAGCCGGCAAGATATTGAGCTTCGTACAAATCTTCCTGAGGAAAATTGCGAATTGTTTGCAACGTATCATAATAGGCAAAGAAATAATCATTCCAGCCATAAGTATAGCTGATATACATCAACCGATAAAATGCTTTACCACGATAGGATGATTGCGGATATTGATCGACTAGTTTCTTGTATCCCTCCAGTGATTCGTCATAGTATCCCAACGCGTAATTTGCTTCATTTTTGTAGTATAGCACTGCATCAAGATTTGGGTAATACGCTTCATATGCCTTCAATATCTCATCAAACTGGACGATCGCCAACTCAAATTTATTATCCGCATAATTTAATAACGCATCCTGCAAATCGCGTTCAAGCATACGATTGCGCTCATAATTGGCAGCCGTTTTAATTAATTGATTCCGAATGACTCGATATTGCGTTAGCTTCAATTGATATTCCGCGACTCGTTCTCCCTTCCAGGCCTTGAAGTAATCTGTAACAGTAAGCGTATTCTTTTCTTTTGGTTGATCGGTATATCCATATAATGTCAGAACGCGAGTATCAATACTTCCAATAATATTTTTTCGAAGTGTATCAATATCGGCAATTGTTGAGGCAGAATCAACACCGGTTGTTTTTTCCAGCTTATCGACTTCCTTTAAAATAGATACCAAATTAGCGGTTTCCTGAATATATTCTTCCACAGCACCTTCGGCATCAGGACCGGCAATTCGACTCATATTCAGTGCGTTCACAATTTTTTTCTTTTGTAGATCAAGCTGTTTCAAAATTTCCGAATCACCTGCAATCGTTGCCTTCTTCTCAAATTCACCAATATCTTCATATAATTTCACCAATCGATTTACTTCTCGTGAATAGTCGTTGATCATCGAAGCGACTTCTACTTTCGTCATATTCTGTTGCTGGATTTTTCTGTTTCCCAGGGCGCTTTGTAAATTATCTTTTAAATCATTTACTTCGCTTAACAATTTTACATCATCCTGCTTGCGAACGACTTTTTCCAGATCATCCAACTGACGAACAATATCTTCAATGGTTTCTATTTCTTTAGAGTAGGATTCAATAAGTTGATTCTGCTCTGCATAAAGGATGTCAAAACCAACACCTTGTTTGAGGAGTTTTTCCTTACCGCGGTATTTCATTTCGTCGGTGATATTCAGAAGAAGTTGAAGGAGAAAATCTTCTTTAACGACCATTTTTTTAAGAAATCGCTTTGATTTCATATCCAAATAAAATTCCATTCGCGTATCAAAATCAACGTAAACATCTTCCCCTTTCGCTTCCTGGCGAAATATCTTTACAACATCGCTATCAGCGTCATTCAACGATGAGCCGCTCACAATAAACAGGCAAAGAAAGCAGAAAAATAAATAGCGATAGTTTATATGTCGTTTCTTCTTCATAATTTTCTTTCCGATATTTTGCTTGGAAAAATTACTAAATTCTCATTCGGAAATTCCAAATGCGTTATCCACACAACGTCCCCAATGGTGGACGATTTACGCTCACATAATTGAAATAATAAATGAATAAATATTGTTACATTGCTCAATTATGGCACATTAACATAATTAAATTCAGCATACTATTATTATTGTCAAATCATCCAAACAAATGAAAAGTCGTTGCAAAAAGTACACCGAATTGTTTGTGTTTAAAAAATATGAGGTTAATTTAATTAGTTGACA
>JAFGDW010000350.1 GCA_016931935.1 Candidatus Zhuqueibacterota bacterium
AGATGTGAACGCAGTTTCGTTTTATTTACTTATGTCAACATCAGCTCATCATCGCTTTAAGCCGACGCTCTTTGTCGGCTTAAAACTTAATTTGCAGAATTGCAATTAAAAATCGACGTTATAACCGGACTCAAAATCGCTAATCCTACTATTTTGATGAACGGAGCTTGAAGAAAAAGTGAATTAAACACTTTAAAGGAAAGGTTCACTGCAGCCCTAACAACATATCACTATACGATACTTCAATCAAATCATTGTGATTGATGGAAAGCAATTCCATATAGAATTGGCATTGCTCGTTCAATCGATTGACACTGATGCTTCCGTCGACGTCGATGGCTTCAATTTCCACAAATGCACCAAGCTGCTGGACATTATCCACATGAAATTTAACATTATCAATAAAGAAAATTTTACGATGTTTGTCAACAACAACCAGTTCTCCTAACGCTTCAGTCAGCACGGCTTTCAATGGTGAACCAGCCGGACAGGCGTAAAGCAGCACATCCGATTGTTTGGGGCCGGCCTGATTGCAGCGGTGATAGTGAATCAGGTACTGCTCAATCGTGCCTTCACGTAATTTCAACCGACCGTTGGGAACACGAAAGTAGGTATCAACTTGATGATCCTCTCCCTTGAAGACGGCGTTATGCGCTTGCAAGATTTCGACGATTTTTACCGGCTGATTGGTTTTGGCTTTAATTTCAATATTAGTTGGCATTGCACACTCCCCGTTGTAATTTTACAATTTTATAGTGAGCGAAAATGTTCTCTGTCGTGTAAATAATCAATGCGATCCAGACAATGCTAAATCCGACAAACCGAACACGGGTAAACGGTTCATGGAACATGAATACGCCGATCAGGAATTGCAATGTGGGCGCGATATACTGAGTCAGTCCCAGTGTGGTCAATGTAATCCGGCGAGCCGCCGCCGCAAACATGATCAGCGGAATGGTGGTAATCACACCGGTGAATACCAGCATAATAGAAATCCGATCAACGCCATAATGTACAGCAGCGATATGTGACGTGTTAAGATATGTCAGGAAGCCGACTACAGGAAGAATTAACGTCATCAGTTCCAGACCGAGCCCCTCCAGCGCATTAAGCGGCGCTGTTTTACGCAACAAACCGTACATCCCGAATGAGCCGGCCAGAACCAGTGCAATGTATGGGAATGATCCGTAACTAAAGGTCAGATACAGTACGCCGGCAGCGGCCATCAAGATAGCAGTCAATTGACCACGACGCAATCGTTCCTTCAGAAAAATCACACCCAACAGCACATTTACCAATGGATTGATGAAATAGCCCAGGCTGGCTTCAACGACGTATCCGGATTGCACTGCCCAGATATATGTAAACCAGTTGAAACCAATCAGAATCGATGAGCCGAGAAACATGATCATTGTTTTACGGTTTCGGAAAACGCCAGCTAACCAGTTGAATTGACGTCGTACCACCATGAGCGCCATGACCGTAACAAACGTCCAGAAAATACGGTGGCAGAGTAACTCATAGGCGGGAATGGATTCCAGTAATTTCCAATAGACAGGGAGAATCCCCCATAATCCATAAGCAATGCAAGCGTATATTATTCCCCGGTTCATAATTTTCCCTTTAACCTCAGTTCGAATTAAAAACGGTTTTACGACGGTAAGGAGTAGTTAGTTTCTTTGCGTGGAAATACTAAATAAAAAAACATGGTATCAAAATTTTGTTCGTGAAAACACGTCGACTAATCTTTTCTGATTAGAATATTTGCTTGCGGATTACAGCACGATAAGCTTTTGAAATCTTTGTGCTTGACATTTTTGAGAATATTGTTTACATTCCGTAACTGAAATTGCAAGCAGCATGGTAGAAATCATCTATCTATTGAATAATATACGCGATACTGCTGCCTTAATTCAACGATCAAGGAAAATATGGCTGAAACCTGCGCACTAAAAATAAAAAATATCGGCAAGCGCTTTGGCCGAACCATTCTGTTCCGTGATATCTCTCTGGAAATGAACAGCGGCGATGTAGTAGCAATTACCGGCTGGAATGGCTCGGGGAAAAGCACGTTGTTGCGTATCATTGCCGGACTTGGTCGTGCCACGATCGGGAAAATCGAGTTTTACCGCAATGATGTCCTGCAAACCGAATTCGATCGTCGTCATTTTCTTGGACTGGTTGCTCCGGAACTCAATTTGTACGATGAACTGTCAGCCCGGGAAAATTTGGCGTTTCTGATGCAGGTGCGCGGTCTTCAAAAAGACAGGCAAGCGATCGATCATCTGTTGCAGCATGTTGGACTGGCCGGGTGGGAAGACGCGTTGTATGGCATCTATTCATCGGGTATGAAACAGCGCCTGAAACTGACCCAGGCATTGCTGCACTCCCCGCCATTGCTGCTGCTGGATGAACCGTTCAGCAATCTCGACACCAAAGGAATTGCTGTCGTTGATGAAATCATCAAAAAACACCGTCAGCGTGGCATGATAATTATTGCTTCCAATGAACAACGTGAAATAGCCTATGCAGACCGGATTCTTAACTTATCTGAATGAAGCCAAAGCCGTGTGGCTGCGTGACTTGCGCAGTGAATTCCGCACCCGCTACGCGATTAATGCGATTTTAATGTTCGCATTTACCACACTCATTGCCGTGAGTTTCTCGCTCGGTTCATTCAGAATCGCAGAAAATGACAAACCATTTTTGTACGCCACGTTGCTGTGGATCATATTAGTGTTTTCAGCATTGTCGGGGTTGTCACGGTCATTTGTTAAAGAGGAAGAAGCCCGGACGATTGATATCCTCAAACTTTCAGCAAATCCGATTGCGGTTTTTCTGGGCAAACTGTTTTTCAATCTCACACTACTTCTTACACTGGAAGTGCTGATTGTCCCGGCATTTGTGTTGTTCATGGGATACCACATTCAGCACCCCGGTTATTTTGTCACCATGATTATCACCGGTGGACTCGGTCTTGGCGCCGGCACGACAATCGTTGCAGCGATGATCGCCCGGGCAAATGTCCGTGGCGCATTGTTTTCGGCGCTCTCGTTCCCGTTGTTATTCCCCCTGATGATTATTGCGATGAAAGGGTGTGAAAAAGCTGCGCTTGCCGCAGAAATTGCAGGTTGGCATGAGGTAAAAATCGCGCTGGCCTATATTGTGATTATGGTGACGGTTTCCGTGATGTTATTTCCGATTGTGTGGGAAGAGTAGTGCGTACTTCAATATTTGCTTAAAACTATTTTGATATTCTGTTTGCAATATAGATAGTTTTAGCCAAAGGACACGGAGAAGGGGGAGATAAGGTGAAAGGGTGAATAGTTTTTTTTCACCTTGTCTCCTTGTCTCCCACTCTCACTAATCCGCTTCTCTACTTTTTGTTTAATTTCTCCATCAACAACTGATTCACTACTTTCGGATTGGCTTTCCCCTGTGTCGCCTTCATGATCTGTCCGACGAAAAATCCTGTTAGTTTTGTTTCACCAGCCTTAAAGCGTTCCACTGCATCGGGATTTGCAGTGATAATATCGTTTATCACCTGATCCAGTTCTGAACTGTCTGAAACCTGAGTCAAGCCTTTGGCATCGACAATCTGTTGCGCGGAATCAGTTGATGTGAGCATTTCAGTGAAAACCGACTTTGCGATTTTTCCGCTGATGACACTTTTCTGAATCAAATCAACTAAACCTGCCAGCCGTTGGGGATTGATGGGGAAGTCGGCAATGTCCAACTTTTGCTCGTTCAATGTGCGCAACACCTCTCCCATAATCCAATTACTAACTAATTTGGCGTCATCAATGTGAGCAGCAACAGCCTCAAAATAATCGGCGACGTCTTTGGTTTCTGTCAAGACTGCGGCATCGTATTCAGGAAGCTTAAATTGCGTGCGGAAGCGTTCACGCCGGGCAGCGGGTAGCTCTGGCATATCAGCACGAATCGCTTCGATCCATTCGGGGGCCACATCCACCGGGACGAGATCGGGATCAGGGAAGTAGCGATAGTCGTGGGCCATCTCCTTGGAACGTATTGGTTGCACTTCCATGCGTTTGTCGTCCCACAGCAGGGTCTGTTGTTGAACTTTCCCTCCGCTGGTGATGATGTCAGTCTGTCGCAGCACTTCGTATTCAATCGCTTTTTCCACACCGCGAAATGAGTTCATGTTTTTCAATTCCGCTTTTGTGCCCAGTTTGGTATCGCCTTTGGGACGGATGGAAATGTTGGCATCGCAACGAAGGCTGCCTTCTTCCATATTGCCATCGCAGATGTTCAGGTAACGGAGGATTTGCCGCAATTCGTTTAGAAACACAAACGCTTCGCGGGGTGAACGAATATCCGGTTCGGTGACTATTTCAATCAACGGTGTGCCACAGCGATTTACGTCAACCAGAGTTTCGTCGGACGCTACAAATTCTTCCGCATGAATCGATTTGCCGGCGTCTTCTTCCATATGAATCCGTGTTAGCCGAATCCGGCGTGGCTCGCCTTCCACAATAATATCCACATGCCCATACTCACAAATCGGCTCTTCAAACTGCGAGATTTGATAGCCTTTCGGCAAATCGGGATAGAAATAATTCTTACGGGCAAAAATAGAGCGAGAGGCGATTTTACAATTGGTTGCGAGTCCCATTTTGATGGCATACTCTACGACCTTTTTATTCAACACCGGCAGCACGCCGGGCATCCCGAGACAGACCGGACACGCATGTGTGTTCTGCTCTGCGCCAAACGAAGAACTGCACGTGCAGAATATTTTAGTGGATGTGAGAAGTTGAGCGTGTATTTCCAGACCGATAACTGTTTCAAATTCCATCGCGGATATCCATATTTCAATTTTCTTGATTGTTCTATTGCTGACAGGGAAAAAATAGATTTACTATTTTTATCTTTGTGCCTGCTCCAAAAAATGAGCCACCCGATAAATCATCGGTTCATCAAACGGTTTGGCCATTAGTTGCAGCCCGATTGGTAAATTTTGATTGTCTGTACCACACGGAACGGCAATTGCCGGAATGCCAGCTAGATTGATAGGCACAGTGTAAATATCCGACAGGTACATGTGCAATGGATCATCTGTCTTTTCACCGATTTTGAATGCGGTGCTCGGCGCGGTCGGCGTCAGCAGGCAATCGCACGTCTCGAATGCCTTGTGAAAATCATTGCTGATCAAGCGGCGAACTTTCTGGGCTTTGCGATAGTAGGCGTCGTAATAGCCGGCCGAGAGTACATAGCTCCCCAGCATGATGCGCCGTTTTACTTCTGCGCCAAATCCTTCGCTGCGGGAGTTGACATACATTTCCTCAAGCGACGCAGCTTCCCGTGATCGGTGACCGTAGCGCACGCCATCGTAACGTTCCAAATTGGACGACGCCTCGGCTGTCACCAGAATGTAGTAGTCGGCAATTGCGTATTCAGTGTGAGGGAGTGAAATTGGCTTGATTGTCGCGCCCGCCTGTTCCAGTAACTGAATGGTTTCGTCCAGCGTTGCCTGAATATCCGGTTGGAGCCCTTCGCCCATGTACTCTTTGGGCAGGCCAATCGTAATGCCGTTCACATCCTGCCCGAGTGTAGTTGTATAATCCGGTACTGGCATATCGGCCGAGGTGGAATCGCGCTCATCGAATCCGGCGATGCATTGCAAGATGCGGGCATTGTCTTCGACGGATCTGGTGATTGGTCCAATCTGGTCGAACGACGAGCCGTACGCTACCAGGCCATAGCGTGAAACACGTCCATACGTTGGTTTAATGCCGACAACACCGCAAAACGATGCCGGTTGGCGAATCGAACCGCCGGTATCAGATCCCAGCGCAGCCAGGCACATGTTTGCAGCCACGGCAGCCGCAGAACCACCAGATGAACCGCCCGGCACCCGCTCAGGATCAAGGGGATTCCGAACAACACCATAATGGGAAGTTTCGTTCGATGACCCCATGGCAAATTCATCCATGTTGGTCTTTCCTACAATAATTGCACCGGCCGATTCCAGCCGTTCGATGACAGTGGCGGTGTATGGCGACACAAAATTGTTAAGAATATTCGACCCGCAGGTCGCTTTTTGTCCCTCGATGACGATGTTATCTTTCACCGCCAGAATAAGTCCCGCAAGTGCACCGGCATTCCCGTTTTGAATTGCCAGATCGACCTGTTCCGCCTGCTGCATCGCGTGCACACTAAAAAAAGAAATGAAGGCATTCATGTCTCTGCCTTCATCCATTTTTTCAAGATAATGCGCTGTCAGCGCGGTACACGTTATGTTGCGGGACAAAATCTCGTTTCGTATTTCGGAATAACTGTTCACAGCTAAATCCGAACCGGATTTTTCACGCATAATGTACGACTATTCTTCTGTTTTATTTGATTTATCTTGAATTTTGGGTACGTCGTCGTCTTCGCTTATTTCACGGGTTGCTTTTTTGAACTCTTTAATGCCCTGTCCGAGTCCTTTCGCCAGTTCTGGTAATTTCTTTGCGCCGAACAGGATAAGGATAATAAGCAATATTACGATTGTTTCACTTGGACCGAGCGGTCCAAGAAAACCTAAAAATGCCAGCATCTCCGTTCCCTCCAAAATGAATTAACCACGGAAATCACGTTTAATGTCGTCGAAATTTATTTCGTCTTTTACATCGTCCATCGCTTTACGGAATTGTCGCGAAGCTTTTCCCAATGCCCGTGCCAGTTCAGGAATTTTATCTTTGCCGAACACCAGCAATACAATAAAAAAAATGACGACGAGTTCAGGGGTTCCAATTGAGCCAAACATGTGATTTACTCCTTCAAAAAAATCACATTGACACATGAATTAACGTCAAACCACTTCGCTTTATAAAATATTTCGTGAATTAAACGAAAATGGTACACATCTGCTAATTCAATCCCTTAAAAATGCCGTTCGTGCCTGTACCACCGTAGTATATAAGCTGCCACAGCAATACCGATTATGCCGATAACGTTTAATTTAAGGGTAAAACCCACAGTTATCGTAAAAACACCCAGATTTAATATTGTGGGTTCAAATCCAAAAAGTGCAGATCGCAGAAAGAATTGCTCAACTACACCAGACGGAAGCAACAGTCCAAGTATCTCTCCCAATGTGGTGCCGATGACTGCTCCAAGAAAGATTATAAAAATAATAAATGCAAATGAACACTTTCTCATAATGATTACTTGTTATTCCGGATATTTTCAAATTAGCCGTTTAAATTTAATAAAATATATGAAAATAATCACTGAAATACAACTGTTATTTTTTGTAAACGTTTACAGTGCAAACGTGTCACGCTTTTCTCTGACAGAGAACATGAAGTTTGTTAAAAATTATCTATTTAAAAGAGCGTTACTCCGTATATCCAGTTAACTCAGCTTCGATGTCATTCTGAATTTCGATGTTGTTTATCCGAATGAAACCAGCCCTGAACCTGGCCGAAGGGAATCTCTGTCCTCGTTGCTGTTGGTGGTCAGAGATACCTGACCAGTTTCATTCTAAAATTTCAATAATGATAACAGACTGGGTTGGTAAAAAAAACAGCTCAGGGTGACATTTGAGTCTTTTACTGACTTAACTAGATAACCGAAGAGTTACATTTACCTTTTAAAATAACAGTTAATGCAAACTATTTTTTCTCTTTTCGGGGTATCTGAATTTGTGATTTTACCTGCTTATTAAGTGTTCGAATAATATTCAGCGTATGACGAATTATACCCCATAGTACGTAAATCATTAGCGATGGAAATAGCGCCTCATGGGGAAAGAAGATGACAATCGTCAATAAAATCAGCATAACAATTATTAGAGATGAGTGTTTTGCTCCCAGACGAAACGTCAGTTTGGGTAATGTATAGTACTCAACATTACTGACCATAATCAGGCATAACAACAAAATCAATGGAATTACCAGACGTTCTAATTGGATTGTATGCCAAAAATTATAATTAAAAATGATGAACGATGCAATACACAGAGCGGCCATTGTAATGGGAATGCCGCTAAAATTGGATTTTTCAAATCCTGAGACGTTAATATTAAAACGAGCCAGGCGAAATGTACCAGCAACTAACGGAGAAAAACTTAGCAAAACACCGATAAAACCCATATCCTTGAAAACAATACTATAAAGCAGGAATGATGGAGCAACGCCAAATGAAACGACATCCGCAAGTGAATCGAATTCAATGCCGAAGTCGCTCGATGATTTGGTTAACCGTGCAAACTGGCCGTCCAGCATATCGAAAATGGTGGCAAATACAATAAGCCACGCTGCCTGCTCAATTGCACCCTCGCTGGTTTTTGTAACTGAAATGAATCCGCATAGCAGATTCAACGTGGTGAAAATTCCGGGGATGACTTGCCGTTTATTCTGCATGGACATACCCGATAATTGTTTCTCCGCCACGAACTTTGTCGCCCTTCTGAACGCTTATTTTAACATCGCTGGGCATGTACATTTCAACACACGATCCGAATTTAATCATACCGAATCGATCGCCGCGTGTTACTTTGTGGCCTGTACGGACATGGCACACAATGCGACGTGCAATTGCACCGACAATTTGCTTTACCAATACATCACAATGTTCCCCTTTGATACCAACCAACGTCTGTTCATTTTCTTCCGCGGCTACTTTTCGATAAGCAGCATAAAATTTACCACGTTGATAATCAAAATACTCGACCGAGCCGTTCACAGGAATACGGTTGACATGCACGTTAAAGATAGACAGGAAAATACGAACACAGGTTACCTTTTTGTCGAAAAAAGCAGGTTCATAAATTTCTTCGATGGCGGTTACTGTGCCATCCGCAGCGGAAATAATCGCATCGGGATTCTCTGGTATTGAGCGTTGCGGATCCCGAAAGAAATAAATAGTAAATAGAAACAAAATCCACATAACAGCAGCGGAAATTGTCAGTGCCAGGTGACCATTGTTGACCCATGCGCCAACGCTCAGAATAAGGGCAAACACCAGCATTACCAGGATAATACTAAAACCTTCTTTAGCCACGTAATCCTCTCTCTTAGTCAGTACTAAATAAACGATTTTTTATCTCTTCAAACCCGGGCTCCGCACGATCACCTGCCAAACTGAATTTCTTTTTATCAAAATACCCCTCGTCACTTATATCCCACAAACGAAATGTATCCAGGGAAATTTCTCCTCCCACCATTAATTTCCCCTTGTGACGTCCGAATTCCAGTTTAAAGTCTACTAATTTTATATCACGACGTTCAAAAAACGACTTAAGCACCGCATTTATTTTTGATGCCAGCCGGTCGATGGTACGTAATTCATCAGCCGTTGCCAGTGAAAAGGAAACTGCATGCGATGAGTTTATTAATTGATATTCATCCGTATTATTCTTCAAATAATATTCCAGAATTGGAATGTCCAGCACTTTACCTTCATTTAATCCGAATCGTTTGCACAGCGTTCCGGCGGCACAATTTCGCATCATCAGTTGGATGGGAATTATGTCGAGTGTACGCACGACCATCGAATGTTTGGGTTCGGTGCGAACAAAATACGTCGGAACGTGGAAACCCTGAAGGTATTCCAGTAACTGTGAAGATAATTGACTATTAACATCTGCTTTGCCTTTTACCGCGTTGATGTGTTCATCATCGTAAATTGCTTCCGCATCTTTAAATTCAACAATTTGCAGATCAGGATCATCCGTCTCAAAAATTTTTTTAGTAGGTCCGTCTTCAAGCAGGCTTTTCTTTTTCAAAACGTCCACTCCCTGATTAGTTGCACTGGTTATCGTAATGAAAAAACAGGTTTATATGATGATTTTATGGTATCCACTCAAAAAAAGATGGTGAGTATAAAAAATGGTTATTCAGACAACTTGATTGTACGTTGCATAGTGCATAGCGCAGAGAGCATAGCGAAATCAATTTTCGCTATGCGCCATACAGCTTCAGTTTACCATCGAATAATGAGTAGATACATTTTATGTATTATGTTTCAATCGGCCATATTTTAAACATATTCATTGAGCGGCCAGTCCAATGCTTATCCTTAACACGCTATTAGCTGTTGGTCATTAGCCAATAACCAAAGGCCAATAGCGACCAATATTATATTTATAGATTGGATTACTTAAATGTTCAATTTATGGCCGTGTTCAGTATAGCTCTCATTCCTGATATTGTTTTACTTGAAACGAAAATTTATATGCTATTCACACTACTCCGGTATTTTCTCCAGTTGAATGTTTACAGTCATATAATTTTGGTTGCGGAATATTTTTAGTTTTAACACATCCCCGCCTTTTGCATCCATATTTTCAATAATATTCCAAATATCTTTAGTGCTGCTGATTTTGGTATCATTCACCTCGACGATAATATCACCCACCTGCAAATTCGCTTTTCCCGCCGGGCTGTTTTGTTCGATGTCTGAGATGATTACGCCATTAACATCTTTTTTCCCGAGATAGCGAGCGATCAGATAGTTTAATTCCTGAACTTCCAAACCGGTCCAGAACGAGCGATTTACTTTACCAAATTTTTTTAAATCGGAAACAACTTTTTTTACACGGTTAATCGGAATCGCAAATCCCAACCCGATCGACGTGGTCATGTTATCGCTGCCGGAGTAAATGAAGGTGTTTACGCCAATCACTTCGCCGAGACAGTTTACAAGTGGACCGCCGCTATTTCCGCCATTAATGGAGGCATCGGTCTGGATCATGTCCTGATAAACCCGATTGTGATCCTGCTTACCAAAATCACGATCAATAGCGCTGATAATGCCCTGTGAAACAGATGGATGAGCGCCCAGATCAAACAAACCAAACGGATTCCCAAAAGCTATCGCCCATTCACCAATAATCAAATCGTCTGAATCACCGAGTATAGCAAAGGGGAAATTTCGACCATCCTTTATTTTTAACAACGCCAGATCGGTTTTGAAATCTGCAGCCACAATATCCGCATTGTACTTTGTCTTGTCCGGCAACGTCACAATTACTTCGGTTGCATCGTGGATGACATGTTCATTAGTCACGATGTACCCATCCGGTGATAAAATTAATCCGGAGCCGAGGCCTTTAACCAGCTCCCGTTGTCGAAGTTCTGGAAAAAAATTCCTGAATACCGGATCGTCTGAGAAAAAGCCACCGGGACGATATTCACGGATTTGGATGACATTGATTCCAACCACCGCAGGACTTACCCGCTCCACCGCGCGTGTAATTGCATTTTCCCGGGAACCAGCATTACTGACCGGTGCGCTGGCAGTTGCTTCGCGAATTTGTGGTGTTTCAGAAGCCGATGCTATCTGAAAATTCGAGCTGGTTTGAAAAAGCGGGGCTTCCTGCTTTTCCGTCAATTTTGCCCACACAATAATTCCAACAGCGATGCCCAGTACAAAGAAAAACAGTGGTGCTTTTATACGCGTCATTTTATCACGTCCCCGATTAACGATTTTTTACTTTATCCCAGTCTGCAAGAAATTGTTTGATGCCATTGTCAGTAAGCGGATGTTTTACCAGTTGCGCTATGACTTTAAACGGAATCGTTGCAATGTGGGCGCCGGCCAGGGCTGCATCAACCACATGCATCGGGCTGCGAACACTGGCAACGATGACTTCGGTGGAGTAACCATAGTTTTCATAAATGGTGACAATTTCATGCACCAGTTCCATTCCGCTTGAGCTGATGTCGTCCAATCGTCCGACAAACGGGCTTACGTATGAAGCGCCGGCCTTTGCTGCCATCAATGCCTGCGTCGATGAAAAAATAAGCGTTACATTGGTGCGGATGCCTTCGGATTCCAGCGTTTTTACGGCTTTAATCCCCTCCAGTGTCATCGGAATTTTTACGACAACATTCTTGTGAATTTTGGCATTTTGCCGGCCCTCTTTTACCATGCCATCATAATCCAGGCTAATCACTTCTGCGCTTACCGGTCCATCAACAATTTCACATATTTGTCGGATAATATCTTCAAACTTGCCATCGACTTTTGATATTAAGGAAGGATTTGTCGTCACCCCATCCAATACGCCCATTTTCGCTGCTTCTCTGATTTCATCCAAATTCGCAGTGTCTATAAAGAATTGCATAAGACCTCCTGTACATTTTCATCGTTCATATTATGTCTAATAGTCTCTTTCAATACGATTTGTGAATTTTAATAATTTACGATTTTTACATGGCATATGTAAATGACCAGTTAAAAATATTGATTAATTTAAATCTAATGAGTTACCACGATTCGACGGAGTATATCCTGAGTTTATCGAAGCGCCCAATGTGAAATTTAGACTTCAGCCTGAGACTCAATTAGCCAGGAAAGACGATTCACTCAACTGGTCATTCATTTTAGTATTAACCGTATATTTTGTTCGCTAGTAAAACGAGACAAACGTTAAACAGAGAGAACCTTTTTTCGCGTTATCAATTAATCTTTCGCTTTTTGTTATCCATCATTATAATAGACGCGTTCCAAACATAAGCCGCGTGCCGGTGCTGTGGGACCGGCAAAATGTCTGTTTTGGGCATCGAGGATTTCCTGTATAAACTCCGGAGACCATTTTCCTCTGCCGACTTCAATCATAGTTCCGACAATCGTTCGAACCATGCTGTGTAAGAAGCGATTTGCGATAATACGCAGGCTAAGTATGTGACCGGTTTCCGTCCAATCGGCTATTTCAACTGTGCAACGATAGTGATTGACGTTTGCATTTGCCCGGCAGAATGAGCGAAAATCGTGAATGCCGACAAGCCGGGTCGATGCTGATCGTATTTTTTCAACATCAAGATGATAACCAACATACCATGTATAGTGCCGTTCCAGCGCTTTTTCCTTGCGCGCGATTCGGTAACAGTATTCACGTTTTATCGCATCGAAGCGGGCATTGAACGCCGGGTCAACTTCAGCTATATCCATTATGCGCATATCTTTGGCTAAAGTTCCATTCAGTGCAGCGCGAATCTGCGCTAATGGCATGGATGTGTCAAGGGGGAAATTTGCAACCTGCCCACGCGCGTGAACGCCGCTGTCCGTGCGCCCGGCAGCTATTGTCCTGATTTCCTGCTTGAATATTGTTGATAATGCACGTTCCAGTTCTCCCTGAACTGTCCGTTCGCTCGGTTGCAGTTGCCATCCGCAAAAATCGGTGCCGTCGTATTCCAATATGAGTTTGATATTGCGCATATTCATTACAAAAATACACCCAACGGAGCGGATATAAAAATAACTCCCACCATAACTATGTAGTCGACCGCTTTCATTCGTAATGCGCGATATCGGGTCCGTCCGTGTCCGCCAGTGTAACAACGAGAATCCATTGCCAACGCTAATTCATCAGCCCGCCGGAATACGGACACAAATAATGGAATAACCAGCGGAATGATATGTTGCACCCGCTGTTTGATCGATCCGTTAAAACTCACTCCCCGGGAAAGTTGGGCCTTACGTAATTTATCGGCTTCATCCATTAATGTTGGGATGAAACGCATCGCCAGCGTCATCATCATAACAATTTCATGAATTGGCACGCGAAATCGTTGCAACGGAGCAAGCATTGTTTCAAGAGCATCTGTTATTTCAACAGGTGAAGTGGTCAGCGTAAGCAATGCCGCAATAAAAATGAAACTTGCCAGCCGAAGCGAATAAATCAATCCCTGCAGTAGTCCGGTTGTACTGAATGAAAGATGAATATATGGTATTGTCCACGTATCGTTGTTTTGAGAAAGCAATCCATGAATTCCAATTGTTAGAATAAACAGCCACAGGAATGGCCGAAGATTCCGTAGAATAATACCGATCGGAATCTGTGAAATTACAAGGATTGTACTTAAAAAAACGCCAATAATAACAAATCCCACCCATTGATGAATAGCCATTAAAACAATCATAAGTGCAAATGTAGTGATGAGCTTTGTCCGCGGATCGAGCCGATGCACGAACGAGTCCGCAGCAAAGTATTGTCCCAGCGTGATGTCAGAAAGTAGCGGCATATTTATATGGGTTCACAGGATTATGGTTAAACGTCAGGATATTCCAATTCGTCATCAAACTTAAGCGGTAAAATTCGAAATTTAAGTCAAAATTTATTCACGATAGAAAACAGGAGCAGAGCACTGAAACTGAAACATGTAAATGATATACAAGTGAATTCTTAAGTTATTATGAAGAATAAAATATACTAAATTAATTGGAAAAAATCAAATAAAAACAAGTTCATTTTATACCGAGGGAAGTTTTTGCTTGACTTTTTACGGATTTTATTTTAAGTTTCATAAATATTTGAAGCATTTACGCCCACTTATTTAAGGAGGAGGAAGCATGGCGAAAGACAAGACGTACAAGTCGTACGTACCTGCGGAAACAGACATGAAAGAATTCACGATTCGGGCGCTGTTGATAGGCCTGGTTCTGGCGATTGTTCTGGGTGCCGCAAATGCCTATTTAGGATTAAAGGCAGGTATGACCATCGCTGCAACTTATCCAGCAGCAGTGATCGGCATGGCGGTGCTACGCTTGTTCAGAGGGTCTATTCTTGAAGAAAACATGACGCGAACCGTTGGCTCCATCGGCGAATCGATTGCTGCCGGGGCAATTTTCACAATTCCGGCATTTGTAATTTCTGGCGTGTGGAAAAATTTTGAATTCACGTTACAACGGTATCTTGAATGTACTTCAATTATGATCGTTGGTGGCCTGATCGGTATTTTGTTTGTCACGCTGTTGAGACGGGTGATGGTTGAAGATGTTGAACTACCATTTCCGGAATCTGTTGCTGCTGGCGAAATACACAAAGCCGGACGAAGCGGCGGTACCGGCGCGCTGTACTTGTTCGGCGCGATGATCCTTGGCGCAGTCGTTCAGGCTTTGAAACAGCTTAGTTTTTTTGCTGCAACATGGGAAAAATTTGTTCACTTTTCCAAATCCACAATTAAATTAATTCCGGGAATGAGTGCAAAAGGCAGCGGCGGCGCGTTGCTTTCGACTCCCGGTGTTAGCCCGGCATATATTGGTGTCGGCTACATTATCGGTCCTGAATTATCCGCTTTGAACTTTACCGGTGGCTTACTGGCGTGGGGTTTATTTGTGCCACTACTTATGTATTTCCTGGGGCCTCAGTATGAACATCTAATCCCTGCTGGTGTGGAAGGCGATGCCAGTTGGGTTGCCATGGCAAATGGTATTTGGCGTTACATTGTGCGACCAATTGCTATTGGTGGTATGTTAATGAGCGCCGGCTATACGTTGTATAAAATGCGCAAAAGTCTGGCCACGGGTCTGTCCCGTTCGATCGCTGATGTGAAAAAAGCTGCTACCACGAGCGGTTCGGAAAATCGGCTTGATAAAGATATTAATATCAAATTTGTCGGTATTGGCTTAATTGTCGCGGCTATTTTTACGTTTTTCATTTATAACTATTTTAGTCATAATGTGATGGCTGCGTTGGTCGCCACGTTGGTAATGATTGTTGCGGGATTCTTCTTTGCAGCCGTTTCCGGATATCTGGTCGGCCTAATCGGCTCCAGTAACAATCCCATCAGTGGATTGACATTATCCACCTTAATTGTCGCTGCCTTATTGATGGTAGTTCTAGGTATGAAAGGATCAACTGGTGTTGCGTCTGTTTTGGGTGTCGCTGGTGTGGTCTGTGTTGCGGCGGCTGTCGCGGGTGAAATGCTGCAGGATTTGAAAGTCGGGCACATTCTTGGCGGTACGCCCTGGAAGATGCAGATTGGTGATATTATCGGCGTTGTGATTGCCGGCGCTGTAATGTTTTTCCCACTGGTCGTGCTGCATCAGGGTGATATTCGTCAGGGAATGGCTGCAACGCCTCCGTATGAAGGTGGTTTCGGATCTGAAGGTATTCCGGCGCCACAGGCAAGTTTAATGGCGTTGCTTTCTCTGGGAATTATTGGCGGCGATATGGCATGGCCGTTGATTATCGTCGGCGTGCTTATGGCGATTGCTTTTATTTTAATCCGTGTGAAAAGTCCGATGCTCGTTTGCGTTGGTATGTATCTGCCATTGGAAACCACATTTGCGATTTTTATTGGCGGCCTGATTCGCGGCATCGTGGATAAAGTTGCCGAATCCCGAAAATTTAATAACGCACAGAAAGCCCGCACTGAAAATAATGGTGTGCTGATAGCATCCGGATTAATTGCCGGCGAAGCACTCGTGGGGCTGGTATTTGCATGGATGGCATTTCGCGAAATTGCCGTTCCGCAAATATTCAAGCACCCCAGTTTCCTGACAAGCCTGGCAGTTATGGTAATCATCGCGCTGGTATTGATTGTATTCCCGATTCGCAATGCCGGTAAACCTAATGAACCTGCGCCACCGAGTGCTGTTTTCTAGTAAGATTTTAAAACGTGTTTTTCTATAGAAGCTAATCACCTCCTGTCTTCGATGAATGCAGGAGGTGTTTTTTTATTTGACGGATTATGACGAATTCCATTAAATCCCACA
The DNA here is from genome assembly GCA_016931935.1 of Candidatus Zhuqueibacterota bacterium. Classification (GTDB taxonomy): domain Bacteria; phylum Zhuqueibacterota; class Zhuqueibacteria; order Thermofontimicrobiales; family Thiofontviventaceae; genus Thiofontivivens. The sequence continues at coordinate 16,456 of JAFGDW010000350.1, forward strand.
GAGAGATTGAAATAAATGAAAAATAAAAAGCCTGATATTAATCTTTTAGATGTCGTGCCGGTCCAGACAGTTCAATTCGAAACGGATGATCAGCAACAGATCGTACTTATTCAGCCAAAATTCACACATCAATTTATGGTCAAGCATGTGCTGCCACGTTTAAAGAAACCGAATTATCGCATTACGTTAGACAAATTTGGATCTACAGTCTGGAACTATTGTGACGGGAAACGGTCCGTAGCAGACATCGCCGAGTGTTTACTAAAGGATTTCGGCGATGCCATCGAACCGGTGCATGATCGGTTAGGAATTTTTATTCGAACGTTGAAGAAGAATCGATTTATCGATTATCGAATATTGTAGGCCGACTCTCTATAAGTCGGATTTACGTTCACTCTGGTCCGTAACAACGCAATGGATTTACGACGGAATACTTTTTTGATACTTCAGCATAATCATCGAACCAATATGCCCTGGGATTTCGCTTGAACACCATGAACCGGGCTTTGTCTCGTGGCTTTGCTGCCCTATGGTAACGGAAAAATATATGTTCATCCGTCAGCCCGACAATTTCGATTTTACCGGTCGAGTGTGACATTACTAATCGGGCACGTTTCGCCAGTCCCGAACAATGCATGCGTGCGTTTTCAAAGATATCGAATGACTCTTCCACGGGAACGGAAAATAGCTTATTTCCCAATGTTGGGCGGCATTGAAAGAAATAATAGGGCGGCACACCGATATATGAGAGTTTGTTCATAAGTTCTGTCATTACTTCAGGGGCATCGTTGATGCCGCGCAGTAATGGTGTTTGATTGACCACAATTACGCCTGCTTTTATAACCATATTCAATGCTTCAATGGCGACATCGGTCAGCTCCCGAGGATGATTAAAATGCGCCATTAAATATATCTTTTTCTTGTTCAAACTATACGTGCGCAGCATGTCAATAAAGGTCGGATCGTTTATAATTCGATACGGATTGAACGCCGGCATTTTGCTGCCAATACGGATTATGTGCACGTGGGGTATTTCCCGTATCTGCCGGATAATGTTCGTCAGTTTGTTGGTTGACATGACCAACGGATCACCGCCGGTTAACAGGACGTTGTTAATCTCCCGATGTTTACGGATGTATTCCACCCCTTCGCTTATATCACGCACCACTTCGTCACTAATATCCATAAATAATCGCTTGCGAAAACAAAACCGACAGTAACCGCCACATACATCATTAACAAGTAATAACGCTGTGTGCGTATACTTATGTTGAAGCCCCGGAACTTTCGTATACTTCTCTTCATTCGAAGCATCGAGGCGCCCCCAGGTTTGCAGTTCTGCCGTGCTAGGAATGATCAGCCGGCGAATCGGATCTTTCGGATCGCTCCAATCAATGAGTGATTGATAATATGTATTTGTTCGAAAAGCGAACGTATCAATGACAGGTTGTCGAAGATCGTGTTCAATTGCTGATAATTCAGTAATTTTCTGAATATTGGTAATATATCTTACTTTTTCCATAGGCACTCTCCTCTATGGTTAGCATAAGAATTAATATTGATTTCTAAAACTAATTACAGGTTACATTATAATGAAAATATAATGTTAAAATGGGGTATAAATACGAAGGCGAACGATGTGTGATTTTTGAATAAGTATGAATTCCGGCTTCATTGTGAAGGATATTGATGATAGAGTCTGCATTATAAATTTATTTTTTTTCCCTTTCATAATAAGATCCTTTGGTTTAGCAAGTTAATATACCAAAATTTATTTTTTTTGTCAAGCAGAATCGGCGTTTAAAGTTTGTTTGGTGTGTTACATTCAATGTCATTAATTTTAAGATGTATTCCATAAATGTGCTAAAATCGAACACTGAGCTTGTCGAAAGGCGTCGGGGGATGTTGCCTTCGAGAGATTCAGGCAACGATCGAAAACGATTTATGGGGTTTAAATACAGATAAACTAAAATATTGAATGTTGAATTTTGAGTCATGTATACTAAAAACGGTCATAAATTGAACATTTAAGTAATTCAATTCATGATTATAAAATTGATCGCTTTTGGCTATTGCCCAATAGCGAATAGCGTGTTAAAGATAGGCATTGAACTGGCCGCTCAATGGAAATATTTAATATATGACCATTCAAGTATCAATGCCTTTAAGTTAAGGTCAAATCCACAAATCTGAGGGAAGCCTCACCCTTCGACGGAGTATACCCTGAGCATGACGAAGGACTCAGCGTGAAGTCTGCGACCGCTTCATACTGAGCGAAGTCGAAGTATGAACGAACGTTATAATAGCATAAATCGCTTAACTTAATAGCATTGGTTTAAGTATAGTATTATAGTATTACTAGTGAACTTTTGCATTTTTGTGCAAATGATTTGATAAAAGCCCTGTTGCAGTTGTCATTCCTTGTAGAATATTTACTTGGAAAATTTGGATTATTCATTAACAATTATCAATTAACCATTCACAATTGCGCTTTAGCGCGCTAGGAAATTTATAGAATTCAACTCTCAAAATGGTGTTGTGACTTGATAGCTCTACAACGCGTGAATGCGATTTAGTGCAAATAAAGTTATTATCCCTCCGACGCCAAAAATGAATCCGGCAAAAATAAAAGCAGTCGATAGTGAAAATTGATCGCTGACCCATCCAAGAAATGGGCCAACAGCGGCGAAAATTAATCGCCCTATCAGATTTTTTACGGATAGCACTGACGCCCGAATTTCAGAAGAGATAAGACGATTAATATAATCCTGAAGGACAGGCACATGAATGCCACGAACAAAATAGAAAATAAGAATAAATACCATTCCCCATAATTGTTGCACCGCACTCAACAGAAAATATCCGGTGACAGATAAGAAAATTAGCGCGATTAATGAATAACGTCGACCGGCAAATGATTCTACATAATGCGCCGAAAGCGCGAACAGTCCAACTGAGAATTGCAGGCAGGCCCAAACGATCCCGAACAATGCCAAGGGTAAACCGACTAGTTTCAAATATGGCTGAATGAACCAGACCATTGTGAGTGTGGATGCACCAACGGTGGATGAATACATAATTAACCACTTGATCTCATGATGATCGTGCAATGCAAATTTTACAATTTTTAGAATCCGAATCCAGTCATTTTGTCCATCATTAATTTTTTGTCGTTCTGGTTCGAACAGGGAGAAGGTAATTGGAAGCGCAATGAATAAAAGCACGGTTTCGACATAAAATGGCGCCCGTAAACTTATCAATGCCAGAAATCCGCCGAGTATACCAGCAATTCCCTCGGAGAAATTTCCGATGGAGGAAAGGATACCCTCTTGTTTTTTATAGTTATCGGCAATGCCTAGTGCCAATAGAGTGTCGTAAAGTAGAGCGGAATCGGTGCCGGAAATAAAGCTCGCGCCAAAACCCAGCAATAATTCTGCGGCGAGAAATCCGTAAAATCCTGATGAGCATGAATACACTACAAAGCCAATCGCTGATACGATGGAGCCAATGATGATTGTGATTTTCCGTCCGACCACATCAGAGAAATAACCCGAAGGGACTTCTAAAACAATAATGGCAACAGAAAATAGGGATTGCAACAGAAACACCTGTCGCATCGACAATCCGTTTTCCTGGAAGAACAACACGAGAATCGGCATAATTATGAGAAACCAGCGGAGTGCTTTGATAACGTAGAGTTTGCGGATATTTGATTTTAACTTTTGTTGGTATTCTGTCACACATTTTCCTGTTGTGAAATTGCTAAATGTAAATGGTATGAGTTATGCAAAATTCCAAGCCACAAAAAACAAATTCCAAATGCGCCAAAGGACGCATCCACCTGTGGCGAGATAAATCACAAAACAAAATTCAAAATATAAATTTAGCTTTCGTTTGAGATTTAATATTTGAAAATTGAATTTTATTTGTTATTTGCAATTTGCTTTTTGGTGCTTCTCTACTTGCCCTGGCAGTCCAGCACCTTCGCTCCTCGTATCTTCCGCTCTTTCAATTCTACCAATGCCCGATTAGCATCCTCCAGCAGATACGTTTGATATTCCGGATGAATCGGAATGTTGGCAGCAAGTTCCAGAAATTCACTCACATCTTGTCGTGCCACATTCGCCACGCTTTTAATTTCTTTCTCCAACCAAAGATGTGTGGGATAGTCCAATAACATGAGTTTGTCCTGATCAATCGATTCCTTCCGGATCGCATTGACCACCAGACGACCACCTGATTCCAGGTTACGCATTGCTTCAATCACCGGTGTCCAAACAGGCGTGGTATCGATGATGCAGTCAAGTTTTTCAGGGGCAGTATCTGATGTGTCACCGCTCCAGACAGCGCCGAGCTCGAGGGCGAACGCTTGTTCCTGTTCGCTGCGTGCAAACACATACACCGGCGTATTGGGAAATTGATATCGTACCATTTTTAGTACCAAATGCGCTGACGCACCAAATCCGGTAAGACCCAGTCGTTGCCCATCCTGCAATCCTGTGAGTCGGATCGACCGATAGCCAATGGCGCCCGCACACAATAACGGCGCCGCTTCAAAATCAGAGAGTGAAGACGGAATCGGATATGCAAATCCGGCAGGCACGATCATATACTCGGCGTAGCCGCCATCGGCATCGCGACCAGTAGCCTGAAAATCGTGACAGAGATTTTCCTGTCCTGATGTGCAGAATTTGCATGCACCGCATGCATGATAAATCCAGGCCACGCCCACGCGGTCGCCTTCGCGGAACCGGCCATTCTGATCCGGCTGTACTACCTGGCCGACGACCTGGTGACCAGGGATCATCGGCAATCGAGGAGGCGGTGTACGGCCTTCAATTTCATCCAGTTCGGTGTGACAGACACCGCATGTGGAAACGTTAATTAGTATTTGATCGGCTTGTGGTACTGGCGTGGGTACGTCTCGCATTTCAAGTGGCGCACGTGTTTCCAGTACGTTATTGATTTTTGCAATGACCATGGCTTTCATAATATCGACTCCATGATTAAATACGATTTGTATATTTTATTTGATAATGCGGGAGCATGTCCCTGAAAAGCAAAAAATGAATGAAAAGTCCTGGAAGATAGCTAAGATAGTAAATATTTTTCAATGTTGCAAGTGAAGGATTGGTGTTTATATGGAGTTGGGGGTAAACAAACCACGGATTTCAAAAATACCTGGTTTGTAAATGTGTTCATTAACTATTTTATGCAAATCGCTATTCGCTGATGCGAAGAAAGTATTCATCGATGGTAATCATAACCGGAATTCCCGAAAAATAATTTTAGCATGGTTCAGCAGGGATGTGGCAAGGTTCCAGCAAGGATGGACGAAGGTAAAATCGATTATTGAAATTTCGTTCTTAATATGCCAAATGAACTATAATAGAGTTGTTAGCATGCAACAATGAACTATACAATTGTTATTAAAAGCAAAAAATAATGATTCCGCTGCGAATAATGTATTTTATGAACAACAAGTAACATAATAGGTAGCAAAATATATACTAATAGCAAATTGAAAACAAAAAACTAATTTATTTTATATAATATTGTGACTAAATTAAAAAATTTTTTAGCTTGTTACTCTGAAATAGACTGAGTTCGATGCACTGAATTTTAGATTACTCACTATTCAAGTTATCTGGACTCCTTAATGAATTACAATGAATAATCCAGGTGAAAGAATATCAAGTTCTGGTGGAATTAATTACCCTAACCTGGATAAACCAGAATTAAAAAAATTAGACAGGATAACAGGATGAACAGGATTTCTTTGAGGAAGAGATTATACAAATCCT
>JAFGDW010000351.1 GCA_016931935.1 Candidatus Zhuqueibacterota bacterium
AGGATTTGTATAATCTCTTCATCTAAGAAATCCTGTTCATCCTGTTATCCTGTCTAATTTTTTTAATTCTGGTTTATCCAGGTTAGGTTTTCCATTTCACATCTTTATTATGAGCATTACCGAACGATGCTGCCCGCAAATTTAAAAAATTGTTCATTGGCCATAAAAAGTCCTTGTTTTCTTTCGTTAAATTATATATATTTTTTCGTGTGCAGTCAACAAAGAGGTGAATATGGAATTAGCCATTGTATCCGATGAAATTTCTTTGGATTTTCGTGAAGCAGTGGATCATGGCCTCGAATGGGGCGTTGAAAATTATGAAATATGTAATTTAAAATCAGGACGCGTCCCCTACGTCAATGCCGATGAAATCGATTCGATTCTCGATGTAATTGATGCGTATGAAGTTAAAGTATCAGCGATATCACCCGGTTTGTTTAAGATATCAATGCGAGATGAAGAACAACTTAAGCAGCAACTGGAAGAGAAAATTTATGATTCATTCCGGTTTGCAGAAAAAGTTGGTACCCGCGATGTAATTATCCACAGCTTCAAACGTTATGCCGACGAACCTGCCTCTGATTATATGCAAATCGTTCATATCTTGGGACGTATGGCCACATTGGCAGAAAAGTATGGTTTCCGCTTATTGCTGGAAAATGAAATTGGCTACTGGTGCGATACCGGTGACAACACATCCCGAGTACTGGAGGATATAAACTCCCGTGCTCTGCGTGCTAACTGGGATCCTGGTAATGCGTTTGCTGCCGGAGAAATTCCATACCCCTATGGCTATTTAGCCGTCCGAAAATTCATATCCAATATTCACATTAAAGATGCCCGCCAGTCGCCCAGTCGGGATGTTGAATGGGTGTCGGTAGGCCTTGGCGAAATCGATTGGATGGGGCAATTGCAGGCAATTCGCAATGGCCTGGATGTTCGCTACCTGACAGTAGAAACCCAATGCCAACCGTTGCTGGAATGTTCCCGCCGCAACGTCGATCGCATTCATAATTTAATGTACGAATATTTAATGAATGATAATTATATGATTCGATAGGTCTACTCCGAAATTGATGCTTGACAATAGATCAGTCGCTCACACCTTAATTATCAGTTTGAAAAATCCGGTTGTCATTTTTCAATAGAAAATGAATTTATTGTTTCATTCAGAATAAAAGTGGACACGCGATTACGGATTCAACTAGAATAATTACCTAAGACATCGTGAAATGCGGATCATCATAACAAATATGGTCGCATCACATTTCACGTATTATATATGAATACCTGACGGAGGATTACATGGGCAGCCTGGCGATTAATGGAGGTTCACCGGTACGGACAGCGCCGTTTCAAAAATGGCCGGTTTGGAATGAAGATGAAATTAAAGGTCTTGAAGAAGTTATCCGAAGTGGCAAATGGGGGAGAATTCACGGGAAAAAAGTAGAAGATTTTGAAAATCACTTTGCTGAATACCACGATGCTAAATTTGGCGTCTGTGTGAATAGCGGCACAACCGCCCTGCAAATTGCCCTACGTGCGGCGGGCATTGGAGCTGGTGATGAAGTTATCCTGCCGGGATATACATTTATCGCCACGGCCACTGCGGCGCTGGAAGCCGGAGCCATCCCCATCATGATCGATATTGATCCCGAAACATATAATATTGATGTTAAGCAAATTGAAGCGAATATAACTCCAAAAACGCGTGGAATCATGCCCGTCCATTTTGGGGGCCGCCCAGCGGATATGGATGCAATTAACGCCATCGCCAGGAAACACAACTTAAAAGTTATTGAAGATGCCGCCCAGGCATGGGGATCAGCGTGGAATGGCACAAAAGTCGGCGCGCTCGGGACTGCCGGGTGCTTTAGTTTTCAGTCATCCAAAAATGTCAATGCCGGCGAGGGCGGCATTATTCTCACCAATGATGCGGAGACTGAAAAATTTGCCCGTTCATTTTCCAATTGCGGACGACTCCCAAACGGCGTTTGGTATGAACATTACTATCTGGGTGGCAATTATCGGATGACCGAATTTCAGGGTGCAGTGCTTCAGGCACAATTTGCACGCTACCCGGAAATGCAGGCAACTCGCGAAAAAAATGCCAACCTGTTGTCGCAGCATCTCAAAGAAATTGAAGGCGTTGAATTATTGAAAGACGATCCGAAAATCACCCGTAACTCCAGGCATTTATTTATCTGGCGATATAAGAAAGAAGGATTTAACAACGTTCCGAAGGCAAAATTCCTGGATGCCATGAAAGCCGAGGGCGTGTTTATGAGCGCCGGATACTCAATTCCGCTTTACAGTCAACCATTAATGAAGGAAAAAACATTCGGTCCTGCTGGAAAGGTAGTGGATATTCCAATTGACTTTGCAAATATGAATCTGCCTGAAACCGAACGTGCGTGTTATGATGAAGCCGTGTGGATCGTGCAATCTCCGCTGCTGGGGACGGAACAGGATATGATGGATATGATCAAGGCAATAAAAAAAGTACAGGAACATTCAAGCGAATTAAAATAGAAAAAAATAACAGGGAGCATCAAAGAAGTTCCCTGTTTCGTTTTCAATAGTGATTCTTCCGTGCTACGCACATTCAAAGTGCGTAGCACCTGATGATTCTCAGGATTTTAAATTTATCAAATAATCATTCTGTCCTAAAATCATACAAACCGAAGGGGATGACGTGTTTATGAGGACTCAATGCCTGCAAATTTGACCCCGCAATACATCGCTGCTGAAGAACGCTATAAATCTGCTGCTGACGACAGGGAACGACTCAAAGCCTTAAAAGAGATGCTAGCCATGATTCCCAAGCACAAAGGCACGGAAAAATTACAGGCGGAAATAAAGCGTAAAATTTCCAAACTTCATAATGACATTGAATCCGGAAAATCCAAAAAAGGCGGCAAACGATTTATGTATCGGGTGGAGCGAGAAGGCGGGGGACAGGTGGCGATAGTAGGTCCGCCAAACGTTGGCAAAACATTATTGGTTAATACGCTTACCCATGCGCATTTTGAAGTTGGTGATTACCCCTACACCACTCGTATATTTCAACCCGCAATGATGCCGTTTGAAGATATTCAAATACAACTTATCGATCTACCGCCAATATCACATGATTTTTTGGAATATTGGGTCCCTTCTATTATTAAAGTCGCTGATGCCATACTGTTTGTTTGTAAACTCTCCAAAGATGACGTACTGGAACAAATTGATACGACATGTGACATCTTACGCTTCCACAAGATTGAGCCATTCGAAAAAACAGTCGCTGAAACAGATCCTCGCTGGACATTTCTACCGTCACTACTAGCCGGGCTTCAGTTTGGTGATTCGACGGTCGTTGCCGAAAATTTTAACATCATCAATGAATTTTATGGGAATCGTCTGCAAACAATTTTAGTGAATGTGAACGCTGACGAATCCATTTTCAATTTGCGGCGTTCCATTATAGAAATGCTTGATCTTGTTCGTGTTTATTCCAAACGTCCCGGACATGAAACGGATATGGACAAGCCGTTTGTATTCAAACGCAACAGTACACTCATGGATTTTGCGCGGGAAGTGCATAAGGATTTTGCCGAACATTTGAAGTTCGCCAAAGTGTGGGGTGAACAAACATATGATGGCCAGCGTATTACCCGGGATTATGTGTTACAGGATCGGGATGTGATTGAGTTGCATATTTAACCGAACGCGTATTTATCGTGTCAAAATTTGTTCTATAAATTTTTTTGTATTTGAATAAGTGCAATCCATGAAATAACAATAAATTTCCGGAAAACGAAATTCGATTTTATATTTTTTGATTTTTCGATTCTTGGTGCCTTCGTGGCATAAATTTAAGACTAAATAGTGTCTGTCCCGAAATCGTTGATTTCCTAACGCAATCATCTTGATTGCAAGTTAAATATTGAAGTTATATAAGAAATTACAACAAGCTGGAAGCTTATCGTACTTTCCCGGACAGGCACTAAGGATTCTGAATTAAATAAATTGTTCAACTTTTACAAAATTAAAAGTATGTCATTCCTGTCCCGCCAAATTCCGGCGGGACAG
>JAFGDW010000352.1 GCA_016931935.1 Candidatus Zhuqueibacterota bacterium
AGGATTTGTATAATCTCTTCATCTAAGAAATCCTGTTCATCCTGTTATCCTGTCTAATTTTTTTAATTCTGGTTTATCCAGGTTAGGATAGTCGTAGCTATTCCATTACCAATCCAATCTCTTTGAGGGCGGTTTGGAGCACCGTTTCCTGAATTGGTTTGATGAGATAATAATCCGCCTTTCCTTCAGCAATTGCCTTTAATACATTCTGACGGTCGGAAACCGCAGTTGTCATGATGACTTTCACAGCTTTGATGTCACGTTTCTGTTCAATCATCCGAATAACCTTCAGCGCTCCCTGACCATCGAGTTTAGGCATCATTATATCCAAACAAATCAAGTCATACGGCATTTTTCTATTTAACGATGTATTGTACTCATTAACAGCTTCTTCCCCATCGGTTACGGTGACGCATTCCCCATAAAATCCAATTAGTTCGGAAAGTATTTCTCTATTCATTTCTTCATCATCAGCAATAAGAATTCGCATATATGCACCTAATCAATTGTCATTAACTACTATTGTACGAACAACTGGTTTTAATATTATTATCGTACATTCACATAATTTTTTGATCTGAAACTTTACCAAAATCATTATTTTTTTTATTGAGAAAGCAATTTGCAGTCGGGAAATCGGGCGATCCCGAAATATACTGGTTAAGGTTAAGAATGTAACATCATCAAACCGATGCCATCGCTCAAAGCGATTGTATCGGTAACATTCATAAATTACAAACTAACCCTTAACAAGTACATATTGGAATCAATGTCTCAGCCAGTTAGCATTTGTTGTAAATACTCTGCGGTTTTGTGCAATTCATTGATCATTCCTTCGGATAATTTTTGAATTTCCGACATGTCGCTGCTATCTTTTGCCTTCATCTCCATTTCATAAGCAATTGAATACAGTTGGTTGGCGCCAATGGTTCCGCTCATTCCTTTTAAAGTATGCGCATGCAACTTCACAGCATCAAAATCGTTTTCCGAAATACTATGCACAATTTTTTCCAATTCCAATGGCGCATTTTTTAAAAACGTGTTACTTACTTTATTATATAATTTTTCATTTCCATTCAAGTTTTTCAATGCACCTGCTTTATCAATCACTGCTGAACCAATATAAGTTTCGCTTTCGTTGGTGGTTTGAACCGGCTGCGTTACAGGATGATTAACATTTGTATGTTTTTTAATTATGCGTAGCAATTCGTTTATCTGTATCGGTTTGGAGATATAATCATCCATGCCGGCTTTCAGGCAATTTTCTTTGTCGCCTTTCATTGCGTGTGCAGTCATGGCAATAATCGGCATTCGTTTAAACAGGCCGATTGCCTCAGCATTACGAATACGACGTGTTGCTTCAAATCCATCCATTTGCGGCATTTGCACATCCATTAATATGATGTCGTATTCCTTTTCACCTAAAATGTTTATGGCTTCGAGTCCGTTGTTCGCCACATCAACTTTATGTCCGGCATCTTGCAGAATTTCTACCGCCAACTCCTGATTCATAATATTATCTTCCGTTAACAAAATGGACAAACAAATATTTTGAATGTTTTGAATGTTATCAACGACATCTGCGTGTTGTTCACTATTCACTGATTTAAGAGCAACAAACAATGTTTCTGCAATTTCCTGTCGTTGATAAGGTTTCTGAAAAAATCCTGAGAGCTGTAACTCCTGCTCTATATTTTTATCCGTTAATCCTTCATTCGCGGTGACAATGATTCGTTTTATATTTTTATATGTTGGGTGCTGGCATAGTTGTCTTGAAAGCTCAATACCATCCATTACCGGCATTTGAATATCGATCAATGCAATATCAAACAACTGCCCTTCAGATGTGGCAGCTTCCAAACGCTCCAGTGCTTGAATACCGTTTTCAGCCTCCACGGTTTCAAATCCCCAAACACGTATCATTTTATTCAGAATTGTTCGACTGATATAATTATCATCAACAATTAACGCGCGACAGCCTGTAAAATTATACTCTTTTTGCTGTAACTGATTTTCTTCGCTTAGCTCGAATATAGCTGTAAAAATAAATGTACTGCCCATTTCGAGCATACTTTCCGCGCGAATGGTTCCGCCCATCATTTCGACCAGCCGTTTTGTAATTGCCAGTCCCAGACCGGTGCCTCCGTGTTTCCGGGTATGCGATCCGTCAACTTGCTCAAAACTGTTAAAAATGCTTTCCAGTTTATCTTCAGGAATTCCCATACCGGTATCGCTCACAAAAAATTGGAGTACAATTGAATTTGCATCAATGCTCTCCGCACTTCCGGCATGAGTTGCCGCCAGTCGTTCAACCGAAAGCACAATTTCTCCCTGGTCAGTAAATTTAATTGCATTCCCGACCAGATTTATAAAGATCTGGCGCAACCGCGATTCGTCACCTTTTATATTCAATGGCACATCTTTCTGAATTTCCAATAACAATTCCAAATTCTTTTGTTGTGCCTGAAAAGCCAGTGTCTGCAGACAGCTTTCAAGAATTTCAGGTAAATTAAAATCGGATTTCTTTATCTCCAGTTTACCGGCCTCAATTTTTGAAAAATCGAGAATATCATTGATCAACTGCAGTAATGAACTGGCAGCCTGCTTCACATTTTCCAGATACCGTTTTTGCTTGTCAGTCAGCGGAGTTTTAAGCGCCAACTCAGTCATTCCAATAATTGCATTCATCGGCGTTCTGATTTCATGACTCATATTGGCCAGGAAATCACCTTTTGCTTTACTGGCAGCTTCTGCATCGTGTAACGCCATATCAAGCTGCAAATTTTTCATTTCCAGTTCATTGCTGAATTCCGCCAAGCGGGCGGCATTTGCTTCGGCTTCAATTTTAGCCTGTTGCAGTGCCTGCTCGCCGTGCTTTCGCTCCGTTATATCACGGCTAAAGACACTAACGCCAATCACGCTGCCGTTTGTATCATAAATTGGATTGAATGATGTTTCATAAATCAAGCCGTCGTGGCTGGGTGGCAGTTCAATTGTGAACGACTCATCCGCCAGGGCACGATCATAAAATGATTTCCATGTTTCAGCCATTTCCTCACCGATCTGATCGGGATCAAGCAAAAATGTACCAGAACTTAGATTATTGTCGTATTGTGAACCAACAGCATCTTTGAACAGGGAGTTTGCGGTCAACAAGCAATAATTATTATCTACTGCCCAAATCATATCCATGGTATTTTCAACAACAGTTTTCAAATTTGCCTGGCTTTCCTGAAGTTTTGCTTCGGTGAGTTTCTGATCGGTGATGTCCACAAAGCTTTCAATATAATACAGTCGGTCCATTATATGAATCGGTACAACGGTTTTCAGCACATCCACTTTGGTACCATCGCGCCGCACCAATGTTCGTTCTGCATTATCTACAGATTTCCCCAAATCACGAATCGGACAATTCTGATTATTAACGCATATGAATTTGTAACACGAGCAACCCAATATCTGTTCGGTGTCAGCGCCAATCATTTCAACCGCTTTTGAATTAACATCCACAATGGTGTTGGTTTCCGCCTCCACCAATACAATCCCGACCTGTAGATGTTCCAGTATTTTTTTCAGACGTTCTTCGCTTTCCTGAATATCCATTTCCATTTGCTTGCGTTCAGTAATATCACGCACAACCGCCTGGAGAACATGTTTATCATCGAAAATCATTCGATTCAGTAACACCTCAGCCGGAAATTCCTTATTGTCCAGTGTTTTGTGAATCCATTCGAATCGATTTGAACCGTGTTGCATGGCTACTTCAATTCGTTCATTTGCCAATTTTAATGAATTTGTTCCACATGGTTGTGTTTCTGACGAAAGATCGGCCGGATGACATTTGCAAAACTGCTCCTTTGTTTGACAATTAAACATATGCAATGTTGCTTCATTGCAGTCAAAAAATCCTTTCTCATCCAGCAGCATGACAGAATCGGTCGTCGACTCATAAAGCGTGCGGAATTTTGTCTCCGAACGTTGCAGGGCTTTTTCTACTTTTTTACGCTCGGTTATATCTACAAGAATGCCTTCAACATAGAGTGGCGTTCCATTTTCATCCATCCGGTAGTGACTATTCGCCAACACAGGGAGTGTACTGCCGTCCATCCTTTTCAATAAAACTTCATAATTAATAACTTCCCCATGTTTTTTTAATTCATCCAAAAAATAGGAACGTTGTGCCGGATCAACGTACATATCCCTGGCAAAGTCTAATCCAATCATATCATCGACCGATTGATAGCCACATAATTTCGCCCCCGATGGATTGATCATCGTCAGCTTTCCATTCAAATCGGTTCGATAAAAAATATCACGAATATTTTCAATAATCGAACGGTAGTTTGCCTCACTCTTTTTTAATGCCTGTTGTGCAGCCTCCCGTTTTTGTATCTCCAGATTTGCCGTGTTGATTTCTTTCATTCCCTGAATCAGAATCCCAATCAGCGGCATTATATAGCTTAAAAAGCCAGCGATATGCGCAATACTAAAATACGCATCATTCGGCCGACTTGAAAATGCCATGTATATTTGACCACTCAAGTTACATACAATACTGGCGAGCAACATGCCTTTAAATACATCCGTACTTTTTAAAAATCGCCTTAACAAATTCAAAAAAGCGACAGCGAGAAGAGTAACTGTTAACAGGTCGACCGGGCGAACCACAAATTTATCCGACACAATTTCAAGTCGAGCTGGAAGCAGATATGAAAGCTGCATGATACCAACACTTAAAATAATTGCGGCGAAACTATACACAAAAACCACCATGGGTATTTGCTTTCTATCATCTAAAAACCGGTCCCGTGATAACGCCAAAAGAATCATTATTGCTAAAAATATGCGACTCGTTACATACGAATCGGATATTCGTAGTATCGCGTTGTTACCAAAACTAACGACCAAATGTTGCAGCGGCAGCAATCCGTGCAACAAATCACCGCTGCCACAGAGTGTAAAACCAAGTCCGATAATAAACAGAAAGCGGTGCTTTAAACCATAAAAGTAGGACATACAGGTAAAACCCACCATGAGCGCGATTAACGTGCTGGAAATCTCAATAGATGTATGAAAATCGTTTGAGCAGAGCCAGGTGCTTGAAGCTACGATTGGGGCAATCAAAACGAATAACAGAATAATTGTGGTATATAACATACCATACCATACTATTAACTTATTTTTTCGATTCATCAACATAATTTGCTCTTTTTTTCATGGACAGAATTGCGTATATTGGATCATATATTATATTGAATATCGGGTTAGGAACCATTACCATTAACCTGTTATAGGTGAAATTTTAAATTTTGATCAAGATGGGCACATTATTTCTAACTAGAAATAAACTTTCAGGGAAGGGCGCACGTTTAAGAACGTCACAAACGACCGATACTCTAATTATACTCGAAACAAAAAAGTCCCTGGATTTAGCCATTATCCCCTTGCCGACAAAGGAAGGGGTAAGGTAAGATAAGGTTTAAAAATGAAATCCAGAGAACACGTTGGACTGTGCAGAAAACCGGAAATTGGTATCAACTTAACTGGAGTTTGAAGTGAAACAAATTGGCATATTGACAAGTGGCGGTGATTGTCCCGGACTTAATGCCGCCATACGCGGAGTTTGCCGTGCGGGACAAGACATTCATGGTATGCATTTCGTAGGCTTTTACGATGGTTTTCGTGGATTGGTACACGATCGTTCAATAAATTTGGAAAGCCGGGCGCTTTCCGGAATTTTAACGGATGGTGGCACTATTCTGGGCACCAGCCGTGATAAACCGCATCGTATGGAAATCGGCGGCAAAGTCCGAGATATGACCGATGCGGCAGTTGAAACCTATCAGCGCCACCATCTCGACGCACTTGTTTGCATCGGTGGCGGCGGCACGCATAAAAATGCGTTGCGCCTGTTAAAAGCCGGGCTGAATATCGTAACGCTCCCCAAAACCATCGACAACGACGTATGGGGAACCGATGTAACATTTGGCTTCGACACTGCGCTTGGTATTGTGACTGAAGCAATCGACCGGTTGCACTCTACGGCAATGAGTCATGGCCGGATCATTGTCGTGGAGGTCATGGGGCATCGAGCTGGCTGGTTAACGCTGGGCGCAGGTATCGCTGGTGGCGCCGATGTGATTTTGATTCCGGAAATTCCTTATGATGAAGAATTAGTCGCCGAGGCAATCCGACGACGTACGCGGGCAGGCAAGCAATTTAGTATCGTAGCGATTGCTGAGGGGGCATTGTCGAAAAAACAAGCTCAAAAAATCGAAAAATTGGCAATCGCGAAAGAGAAAGCAGATACCAAAGCTGAAAAGATCGAAGCATCAAAAAAGCTTTCCAAATTTCATGCAAAACATGTTCGTCATACCATGGACTTAACCGATCATCTAAAACACATGACGGGTTTGGAGGCAAAACTCACTGTGCTCGGTCATTTACAGCGTGGTGGTACGCCGTCAGCAGCCGATCGTATTTTAGCTACCCGGCTGGGAACTGCCTGTGCAAAAATACTGAGTAACGGTGAAAGTGGCGTTATGATTGCCGCCCGCGGCAGAGGGACAGCAGCCGTTCCTCTGAGTGAGGTTGCAGGCAAGAAAAATTTCCTGCCTCATAACCATCCATGGATTCTGGCAGCGCGGGAAGTCGGGACGTGTTTAGGGGATTGAGCAAGTAGTCCAACCTTCAGGTTAGAGTTAAAGAAATTTATTATGAATTATTGAATTTCCAGGCTGAAATCTGAACTCCTAACCTAACAAAACAGGAAAATTAAAATGTACGAATGGCGAAAGATGACGCATCTTCAACGCACTGAAGCATTACGGATTCGTAAAGAAAAACATTTTCTGTGGCACAATCCACCACATATTGTTGGAGATACTTATTTTTATCATCTCAGCGCTGCTTGCTATGAACATAGTCCAGTTATTGGCCATTCTGCAGAACGATTGGCAGCGTTTAGTGAATTTCTAATTAACGGCTTAACAAACCTGTCCATTGAGATTTTTGCCTGGTGCGTACTCCCAAATCATTATCACCTATTGTTACAAGTCGACAATCTGTTGATGTTAATCAAGGAAATCGGTAAACTGCATAGCCGAACATCGTATCAATGGAATGGTGATGAAAATTGTCGGGGACGGCAAGTCTGGTTTAATTGCTCTGATCGCTATATTCGCGGCGAACGTCATTTTTGGGTAACAATGAATTATATTCATCATAATCCAGTCCATCATAATTATGTCGAAAAGTGGCAAGACTGGCCATTTTGTAGTGCTAATGATTTTATTAATTCAGTCGGCGAAAAACAAGCAGCGATCATCTGGAATCAGTATCCCATTCTCGAATATGGCAAAGGTTGGGATGATCCTAAAATATAAGTTCGTAGAACAGGCTTTAGCCTGGTCAGTTCGTAGCTCAGGCTTTAGCCTGATTTTGATTTAACATTCAATTTAATCAACATCCTAAAGGATGGACTCCATACTTAAAGACTGAACTCCATACCATACTAAAAAAAGTCAAACGATATGTCCAAACCACACAACCACCGTTCAAATCGTCGCCTGGGCGATGTGAATGTTCTTCATGAAGATGACCACCTGATTATTGTTAATAAACCAGCAGGATTGTTGACTGTTGGTACAGAATCGGAAAAATCACATACGCTCTATGCTCTGCTGACAGACTATGTCCGGAGGGGAAACAGTAAATCAAAAAATCGCGTTTTTATAGTGCATCGGCTCGATCGGGATGCATCGGGAATTGTCATATTTGCCAAAACCGAATCGGTCAAGCACCAGCTACAGGATCATTGGGATGAAGTAAAAAAAAAATACTTTGTTGTCGTACACGGGAAATGCACCACGCATCACGCTATAATTGAATCATATCTGACGGAAAACAAAGCCCATCGCGTCTATTCAACCGATGACTATTCCAAAGGAAAATTATCACGCACTGCCTATAAAGTCATAAAAACCTCGGGTGGATTATCCTTATTGGAGATCGAGTTGCTCACCGGAAGAAAACATCAAATTCGCGTGCATATGGCAGATATGGGGCATCCGGTTGTCGGAGATAAATACTACGGTGTGAAAGAACACTCCCACAAGCATCTAGTGCTGCATGCATTATCAATTGAATTTATACATCCTGTGTCCGGCGTACAATGTAAATTTGAAGCTCCTGTGCCGGTTTATTTCGATCAATTGATTGGGAAGAAAAAAGAATAAAAGTTCATAAGTAGAAAATTCATCAGAAAAGATTTGTACATAATCCATCTGTAGATTTCCATAAAATCCGACTGTAGTTCATAAACTCCAAAATAAATTTCAGAAGAATTATAGTGTCATATCAATTATAAAAAATGATGCTTTGATACCGTTCGTGCTGCAAAAAGCGGCGGATTGACGCTGCGAGATGGCAAGCTCATCATACGTTCTCTGATGCTGACACAGGAAACACTTAGACAACATAATAAATTTGACACGACACTAGTTTCAAATCAAATTCCTAACCTGAATAAACCAGAATTAAAAAATTTAGACAGGATAACAGGATGAACAGGATTTCTTAGAGGAAGAGATTGTACAAATCCTGTGAATCCGTGAAATCCTGTCTAAAATATG
>JAFGDW010000353.1 GCA_016931935.1 Candidatus Zhuqueibacterota bacterium
GCTCCTGTAATTAAATTACAGGATTTAATAATAAGTGGTATACTTTTCAAGTGAAATATGGTCCCTTTTTAATATAATATATACACCGTTTGTGGTTTGGTCGATCATGGTCTGGTTTGTGAGTATTGAACTGTCTTCAAACAGCCGTCTTTCATCTTTCAAGCGTCTTGCCAATTCCGTGCCTGGCAATGCGTACAACATGCCTAACATAGCCATAGAAATGCCTGAATCCTGAATACAACGAATCATGTTTTCCGCGATGTTATAACTCTCATGATCAAATCCAATAATAAAACCTGCGTTGACAATCATACCGTATGAATAGATTTTCTTAATAGTTGCCGCAACAGGCTTGTTTACATTTGCTTTTTTGTTTGTCATAATTAAAGCTGTTTCTTCCGGTGTTTCTATCCCTACAAAAATATAGCGAAAATCCACATCTCGCATCAATTGCATCAGAATCTCATCATCTGCCAGATTGATAGAACATTCCGTTGAAAAATAAAATGGATATTTACGTCGTCTGGACCATTCCTTCACAGCCGTTAGCGCTTGTTTGACATTTTTTTTATTCCCGATAAAATTGTCATCCACAATATCAATATGTCCGCGATAGCCCAAATCATAAAGCGTCTGGAGTTCACGAATCACCTGGTCCGGAGTTTTGGCGCGTGGAATCCTGCCGAACAGTTCAACAATATTGCAAAACTCACATTGAAACGGGCAGCCCCGGGAATATTGAATGCCGACCTGTAAGTAGTCCTTGAATTGGATTAAATCGAACCGGGGAACAACTGCTTTCGTCATATCCGCTTTTTCATCCGATTTATATGTGCCGCGGGCGTAGCCTGCTTTCAGGTCTGCAATGAACATGGGAATGGTGACTTCACCCTCCCCGAGCACAAGGTAATCGGCGGATTGATACAATTCTGGCTGCGATGTCGGATCCGGACCGCCGACAACCACGGGCAAATTAAACCGATGCGCTCGACTAATAGTGGAAATTATACTGGCTTGCTGAGGCAACATGCCGCCGATGCACACAATATCCGCCCATTCGAAATGTTCATCGAGAACCGGTTCAATATTTGCATCCACCAGTTTGAATGTCCATTGTTGCGGGAGCAACGCGGCCACTGTCAACAATCCCAGAGGCGCGGCTGGATATTTTGCTCCGACTAATTTACACACATCCACATAATTCCAATAACTCAATGCGGAAAACTCTGATTGAAGAATAAGGCAGTGTGTGCCTTTGTTTAATAAATTTTTCATATGCTATCCTTTATATGGTCGCGATGTCTCCATAATTAAATAACTGTCCCATCGGGAATAATCGAATTTACGGGTATAATAATGATACCATCCCGGATTACATAACCATCATGTTCTTCTTCTGCAATATTGCGTACATTCAGCAATTTCACACCATGACCAATTCGGGCATTGATATCAATGATCGCATATCGAATTTCACAATTATTGCCAATTCCCATATTCGGAATCTGTTTTTTTTCATTGCTTGTAATTTCATTCACTGATTCAAAATATTCAGCTCCCATGACGATTGCATGGTCAATTATTGAATTCTCTCCAATTCTCGTTCGCAAGCCAATAATTGAGTGATTAATCTGCGAGCGGTTAATAATGCTCCCCTCACTCACGATAGATTGACGTATTTCAGATAATAATATTTTTGAACTCGGCAGAAAACGCGCGTGCGTAAAGATCGGATTATCCTCATCATAAAAATTAAATTTTGGCAGTGGCGCTGTTAAATCCATGTGCATGTCAAAAAAACTTTTTACTGTTCCGATATCCGCCCAATATCCGCCAAATAAATAACCATAAACCTTCTTTTGACTGATTGCATAAGGTATCACTCCTTTTCCAAAATCTTCATAATCCGTATGTTCAAGCAATTCGTTTAACACATCCCAATTAAAAAGATAAACTCCCATTGATGCTAAATGTGTTCTGTCGCCTGCATCAATTCCAACGTGTTGGAATAGTTTTTCAGAAACTTTCATGCTTTCTATCTGTTCGGGGTCATTGGGTTTTTCCAAAAAAGCAGTAATTCGATCATTCCGGTTAACCTTCATTACTCCCAATTCTGGCGCCTGTTTTTCTGATACAGGATAAACTGAAATACTAATATCTGCCTGTTTTTGAACATGAAAATCGATAAATTTCTGGTAATTCATTTTATAGAGATGATCACCAGAAAGTATAAGCACCAGGTCGGCTTTTCGGTGAAAGAAACGCATGTTTTGTCGCACCGCATCCGCTGTCCCTTGATACCAGTTGACACTTTCACTGGTTTGCTGGGCCGAAAGGATCGTCACAAAATCCTTACTAAAACTATCGAATAAATAGGTTTTAAAAATGTGCCGATGCAACGATTCACTGCTAAATTGGGTCAATATGAAGATCTTTTTCAAACCGGAATGGATGCAATTACTAATCGGAATATCGATGAGTCTGAACTTTCCGGCGATTGGCACTGCCGGCTTGCTGCGCATTTTCGTCAGGGGGTAAAGACGTCTGCCCTGTCCACCAGCCAAAATAATTGTAATAACTTCAGCCATCTGCTTTAACCTTTTTTTCGTGACTTCCCGATATTTGGCAAGTAACATTTAAACGAGTTATCCAATGCAACCAATGACATCAACTACCGGTGATTGGTAAGCCTGTTAAAGCGCAAAGCATTTAATGATCATGGATTACGAATTTTCAAACACAATTTACAACTTTGTTTTTGTTGTTTCGTTTAGCGCTATACAACGCTTCATCTGCGATTCTAATGAGATCATAGACAGAATTACATTCAATATATCAGCACAGCTAACAAGGGAATCCCGCAAAGCGTGAAAAGAGCATAGCGCAGAGCGAAAAAAACACATCCTGCTATGCTCTATGCGTTCTGCCCACGCAATCAGACAATGAAAAAGTTTACTATATCGAAAACGCGGTTCACTGAACCGTTACCACCACCAATACATATACACAATTAAATATTAAAGGCGTTAGAAAAAGCAGTGCGATCATTTCCTCGACGGCTGTTTCTCCATCGCTGTCATCAATTCCTGAGTCAGTTCGGTTAGTTGATCCAGATTCGTGTTTGTCTGATTCAGCTTTGATTGCATTGCGACCATCTTTTTGGCACATACTTTATCGCTCATAATATCGTTGTTCGTCATCATTTTGCTTATGTGCATGCTCATTATTTTGAGCTGGTCCGCCGTGGCTTTCAGGCCCTGTGTCGTACCCATCATGGCATCGATGCCAACTTGCTCACCAAGCGTGCCCTGGACGCTCATTTGATCCATTTGATCGATCATCTTGCTGTATTTAGTCTCGACCGCTTCGCCAATCTTTTGGCTTCCAGATGTGTCGTGCTGTTGCGCTTTTTGCTGCCCTCGCATCTTCCCGGTAACAGCGCTTTCATTTTCTATTTGTTTTTCCTGAACAAGCGCTGTTTTCGATGTGAGTGAAAACAAAAAAACGCATAACACGAGAATAAATAGTTTGATTTTCATAATTCCGACTCCTTATAAAATTTTTTGTTAGAGAGATTAGTCCTTCAGGCTACCCTGGCAACTTTTAAAGGACTACATTCTGAATCATCTCCATCATCACTGTAAAAATACTTATTGTGACCTAATTCCTTGCTACTCAAGCGGAATACGCTCTTTATTTTGAGCCAACCACTCATCAAACGTTTGCAAAGACGGATTTAAAGACCGGGTGAATTTAATATCATGCGTTTCACATAGTACTTTTTCAAAATCATGATCGAACTGAAACATATTGCCAGTATCCTCAGCGCCAGGGAAACCCAAACTACGGTATACTGCCGGTTCTATTGAATTGTAGCGCACTTCCTGACCTAACGCTTTAGCGAGTGAATTAGCCATCTGTGCGCCGGTTAAATGTCCACCGGCGATACCAACAGTTTTTCCAAGAAAGTCACTACCCCGATTAAAGATTCCGTAAGCACATTTGCCGATATCCGCCGCGGCAATGCCCACAAGTTTCTTATCACCCATGGGCAATGTGAATACAAGTTTGCCATCAGCTCCTTTTTTAAGCCCCATACCGAAGTAAATTAAATTATCCCAGTAGAAACATGTATTCAGAAGTGTAACCGGCAGCCTAAGATTGGTAAAATACGCATTCGATTCACCCTTTGCATCGAAGTGCGGCACCTTGTACTTGTTCATAAGGGTAGGCATGCGATCGTCATTTAGTGGAATCCACTTGCGTGTGTCTTCAAGTGTAGACCAAATTACATGTTTCAGGCCAGCATCTTTTGCCGCCTCGGCCAGCGCTCTTGCGTGTCCCATCTCCTTTTCAGGAGAAAGGTGCGCCCAGAAGAACGTGACACAGTATGCTCCGTATGCGCCTTTAAACGCACGTTTCAAGCTTCCGGCATCGTCAACGTCGGCTGCTACGACTTCAGCGCCAAGTTTTACCAGCGCTGTTGCTTTGTCAGAATTGACGTCTCTGGTAAGGGCTCGCACGGTAAAATCACTATTCGCATCTTTCATGATCGCGCGAACCAAACCGCCACCCTGTGCACCTGTAGCGCCCACGACTGCAATAATTTTCTTTTCAGACATTTGATATTCTCCTTGTTTATTTAATAGAAAACTTTAAAACATAATCAATTAAAAACACGCATTAGTTCTACTTTGTCACATTAAAAAAGACTTGCTAATTATTTGAAAATTTAGTATATTGGGGCATGCAAATCAAACCACAAATAA
>JAFGDW010000354.1 GCA_016931935.1 Candidatus Zhuqueibacterota bacterium
GAAACGTCTCTGCTAAAGGGATGCGGCCTAAATAATGATTGAACTAACCCGCGCAAAAAACGCGCGGGAAGCTCATCATCGCTTTAGGAGAAGCTTATCTTAATATGCGTGATTTGCATACTGCTCTGGAGCATTATAAAATGAGTGTTCAATTGGCAGATGGATTTCAATTGAAAGCGCAACGGCGTTTACTGCGAGTTTATTATGAATTGGAAAACTACCCGCATGTATTGAAACTGCACAAACAGTGCTCCTGGCAAGCCCGGACGATATTTTAGGACATTATTATCTGGCAATGGCGTTGTACAAAACAGAGCAGCATGAGGCTGCTGATCAGGAATATAATAATGCATTACTCGCTTCGAATCTGGAGATTATTAAATTGATTTGCCTGGATAAAGGGATTAATTTATATGTTCAAAAAAAATATAAGGAAGCAATCGATCTATATAAAACTGTAATTCGTATCGATCCGTTTTACAGCAAAGCATTTTTTAATTTAGCCATTGTTTATGATGAGTATTATGAAGATAAGCAACCAGCGCTTAAATATTATCAGGATTTTGTACTGTTGGAGAAAGATGAAACATCCGCTCGGATACAGGCGGAAAACCGAATAAAGGCATTGAAAGAAAAATTGTTTTTTAATAAATAATACGTACGCCGCAGAGAAAATTCACAAATTTTCTCTACGGCAAATATGATTTAATGCTATCGTTCCGATAGAGTAACTTTCACTGTTTTCGTCTCATCACCGCGTTTAAAGATCACTGTAATCACATCACCGGCTTTGTGCGTCTTTAAAACGTGGGACAGTTCGTAAATTGATTTCACTTGCACATCATTCATTTGTACGATTAAATCACCTTCCTGCAAACCAGCAGCTTCACACGGACTTCCCGGCGAAACTCCGTTAAGACGAAAGCCATCGCCTTTTTCATAGGTGAAATCAGGAATAGTACCAAACCAAACTTTCGGTTTTCCATCGGCTGAACGTTGTCCTGAAGGCATTGGTGGCTTAACATTGCCTGAAAATGAAAATGCAAGGGGTTTATCGCGCCCGGCAAGGTAGGTTGCAACATCGCCGCTGAAATTTACAATGCGGGCGAGATCCGGATAATTAATTTTATCTGCATCATCGCTGGGTTTGTGGTAATCGAGATTGGCGCCGGTAAAAAAGTGCAATACAGGGATATCCTTCGCATAAAATGCCGCTTGATCGGAAGGACCGTAACCATCTGTCTGAATGGTTAAATCAAAACGATACTGATGATTATAGCCATTGAGTACATGCGGCCATTGCGTCGCCGTACCACCACCAAAAACAATCAGACGATTTCCTACCATGCGCCCAACAGAATCCAGATTTAGCATAGCGATAGTTTTTGCATTGGGAAACAGTGGGTTTTGCACATAATGCGAGGATCCAAGCAAACCAATTTCTTCCCCGGTAAACGCAACAAAAACGACAGGGCGCAACAATTCGGCCTTTTTTGCAACCAATTCCCGTGCGATCTCAATAAGCGCTCCGACGCCAGACGCATTGTCATCAGCGCCATTGTGAATTTCATGAACGCCAGGTGCTCGGCTTCCTTCCTCACCATATCCCAAATGATCGTAATGCGCACCAACGACAACAGGGGCATCCGCGAGCGAGTCGACAGTTCCCGGTATAAACCCAATTACATTTTTTAATAATGTTTTTTGCACATCAAGCGACACACTAATATCGGCATTGATACCAGATAGTAATTTGCTTGTGGGCTTTGTATTTTCATCAACCCGTAATTGCCAGGTTTCGAGACTATCTTGTGGGACCAACTTACGTATTGCACTGCGCTTCATGCGAATAACCGGCATTCCGACATCGTGGTAGCCGGATTCACTTGTCATGGTTAACAAGCTATCTTCCTGCGGATGATTCAACGGATCGTCAATCAGAATCATTCCGATCGCACCCTTTGATCGTGCATTGATAGCCTTTGTACGCCACTGACTATGGATTGTGCTCGCGGTACCATCAAACACACTGGCTGAATCGTTCTCTCCGGGTTCACCAGTGAATACAAGTACAATTTTGCCCTTTGTATTCAAACCAGCGTAATCATCATATTGATATTCGCGGGCAGAAATCCCGTATCCGGCAAATACAACATTTCCCGTTATCTGCCCACTTGATGAAAAACCGAGTGGAATGAAATCCGAATGTACATTCAAACTTTTCGTATTGATTTTACATGTATTAGTTTCTCCAAGCTTAACTCCGATTGTCACTTCAAATTCCTGAAACCAACCGTCATCATCACCAGCAGGTGTAAGGCCGATTGCCTTGAAATTATCCGCAATGTAGTCAGCAGCTTTATTAATCCCGTCCGTTCCAGGCCCTCGCCCCTCCAGTTCATCACTCGCCAGATAGCCAATATGTTTTCGGAGGGATGACTCGGTATCAGCCAACAAAAACGTTAAATTCAGTAAAAAGCTTATTAATACAAATATTGGAAAAAAGAGTTTTTTCATTATAATCACTCCACTCGCTTATAATTTTTTAATCAATGGCGAATTCTGAATTTGCCATTCGCCTTTTAAAACATTATCCGAATCTTCGAAAATTAAATAGCCATATTTTCCATAATGCGGAATTTTTCGAAGTAACACCGGCAAATCGTTTGGCTGATCGACATTCAAATAAGTCACAGAGTACTTTTCATCCCCGGGATGGCGAATAGTTATAACCTGGGAGTGACCTTGTTCCGGATAAATTTGATTTTCATATTTCCAGTCAGCCCCTTGCCATGTTAACTCATGCGTGAGTGCAGAACGAACTACAGCGTCAAACATATTTGTGTTACCGACGATCCAAACTGTCTCCAGAGGCAATTCCTTATCCGGAATGTCATAGTCATACACAACGGTGACATTTTCAGATATTCGCCAATTAGTGGCCATATCATCATAGGCATTTTTGAGAGCCTCATTACCACTGCCTGGCAGGATAATGGTTGCTTTTTCAGCGCCCATTGTTTGGCTAAGTGCCGGTGGAATTTCACTGCGATCCAGAAAGCGGAACACATCAAAATTCGGATCAACACTTATCTGTTTTGGTTGCCAGGGGAGTGTAATCACATCATCCGCAGACTGTTTATTCAATGCAACCGTTAATGTTGTATCTTTTGCACCGGAAATCAACACTGGCACATTTAATCGGTACAACGGTTTTGTTTGATCTATTTTCAAGTCAATTTGGTATTCATTGTTTTTAGATTCAACCTGAACAGACTCAATGCTAAGCGTTGGCGCCCCGGTTCGTGTAATCCATTGATTGAAAAACCAATCAAGATTCTGATTATATTGTTTCTCGAACGCAACTTTAAGATCATCCCATGTGGCGGCTTTAAATTTATTTGTCTGATAAAAATCACGAATGGCTGCGATGAATTTTTCTTCCCCAAGCATCTGATGCAACATATGGAACACCATTGCCGATTTACTGTAGCCAACTGCCTGCGACGCCGGGCTATGTCGTTCGCGGAAATCAACTAGTGGAAAATCATTACCTTCCTGCACGTAATTCAGAAATGTTTGCAGCATGGTGCGTCGATAATTTGCATCCTGTCCTGTTTGTTTTTTATAGTAATGATCGGCCATATAGTTTGTCAGACCTTCGCACCAGTTGCCCTTTTCCCAATCGACAAATACACCATTCCCCCACCAGTTGTGCAAAATTTCATGACCGTATGATGTATAAATAATAAACGGCAATCGAATTACCTGGCTACCCAGCAAGGTAAATGAAGGCATTCCATAGCCTGTCTGCCAGAAATTTTCTACCAGTACAAATTTGGAGAACGGATATTTTCCAATCAGGCCTGAATATAAATCCAGATAGCGCTCGGTTGCGGCGATATATTTTGCTGAAAGTTCAGGGTCATTTTCAAATAAAAACGTGGAGACACGAATTCCATTATGGACTTCATTGGTGATATAGTATTTTGAGGCTACCAGATAAACCTCTTCCATCGGATAATCGCACGACCAAACCTGAAGTGTCGTATCACCAGCATCGTGTGTCAATTCTTCGCCTTGAGAAATGCTCGACCACGCTTTTGGAAGCCGTGTTGTTAAACGGTAAGTGAACATACCTTGATTTTGTGTGGGAATCCAATACGACGCGCCAGATAAATAAATACCCCGTGATTCAATTAATCCGGTTGTCTGCTCAAAACCACGGGCGTATTCTTGTGATTCGGATGACAGGCTATCATAAATTTCGCCGGAAAATCCAATTGTGACATTGAACACCGTATCAGGAATTTGTAATTCCACTTCATAATAGCCTAGCCGGTTTGCTTCGCTTGTATCAACATGTTGACCATAGCGTATTTCATAATCATCCAGCGTTTTCTTCGTTAAATTAAGATCAACGGGTTCGACCAGCTCAACACGGTCCAGCGACGAATTCATCAGAAATCCAAATGATAGTGTGCCGGAGTGCCGTTTTACTGTGAGTATATCCGTACCACTAATAGAGTGGGTTACTGGGTCAAGTGCAACATCAATTTCATGCTGAGTAATAATTCCGCTCTTCGGCGAATTGGTGGGCTGTTGGCAAGCAATTGAGATAACTAAACTAAACAACAATAAAAACCGATACATGTTTCCTCCAATTATTTTTGACATAGACGTAATATAGCGCAATCAGTTTGAAAAATCAAGTATTTCAAGCAAATTCAAACTATCATTTCGATATGAACTTGAATTTTTGAATTAAAGGAAAATTTATGTCCACAGAAAAGGAACTCTCACAGAAAGAAAAATAATATTTTCAGTAACTCCGCTCGAGTGAAACTAACTAATTGATGACTGTCCGGGAAAGTATGATAAGCTTCCAGCTTGTTGTAATTTCTTATATAACTTCAATATTTAACTTGCAATCAAGATGATTGCGTTACAAAATCAACCATTTTCGGACAGACACTACTTAATTTGAAAAAGGTCAAACGACATGCTCTTTGTTATACCTAAATTTCTAAAAAGTAACTTACTATTTCAGATGTTTTATTGGTAGTCTAGGTGATTCTAACTCAACCAGTTTTCACTTCCCATGTGACGATCCATATATTCCAAAGCGACGTGAATGCAGCCCGACCCCGCGAATTTGATAAATTCAATTTAGAAATTCAGGTTATATAATACAAACGAAGTGGTTTTGAGATTTATCCTTGAATTTCTATCTTTCTCAAAGAAAAATTAAGAGAGATTTTCTAAAAAGAATCTCAAAACCACTTTGACAATAGTATAGAATAATTTTATGACCAATTCATTTTTGAATAACAGTTACAATTCACTCTTGCTTTTAAAAGTTATTTTCTGTAATTTAACCGCATTGTTGTTAATACTCATAAAATTAATGGAATTCCTATGAAATTCTTCCCGCTTAAAGCAATATACCAGGCGCTGTGCATGCTCATGCTGGCGACAATTATTGGAATTGGTGTTAACTATTTTCATCCGAAAAAGGCGGCTTTCTCGCTGCATCGTCCACCGATTAAAACTGTTCCGGATACAATGCTTGCCCAGCCGTTACCGAATGTCTCAATCGCAAATCAGTCAGAGACGAATTTGACGGACTTTGATCCACTGACATTCACACCGAAAATCGTTGACGTCCATCAGGTAAAAAAGCTGCTAAAATTAAAGCAGGCTATTCTGGTTGACGCCCGCTCTCCGGCAAAATACAATCACGAGACAATTCCCGACGCAATCAATCTTCCGGTTGAGGAATTATATGATTATGAAGAAGACATTCAAAAACTTTCAAAAAAAGAATGGCTAATTTGTTTTTGTGATGATGTTACGTGCGATTTGGGTGAGATGCTGGCGATGGAGCTGGCCAATCATGGATTCCAACAAATATTGTATTATAAAGGTGGCCTTCAAGACTGGAAGGATACCGGCAACAAAACGACAGGAGGCGGCCAATGATTGCGAGACAGACCATACTTGATAAACTGGAATTGATCGGACGCATTTTCCTGGCGCTACTGTTTTTATATGCCGGCGTTCCCAAAATTCTGAATCCCGCTAAATTCGCTGAAGACATCGATAATTACCGGATGCTGCCATATGCACTCGTCCCGATTATGGCCGCTGTTCTTCCCTATCTGGAGGTTATTGCTGCAGGATCGCTGTTGACAAAACGATTTCGGAATGGTGCAGCCTTAGCGATGCTGGCGATGAGCTTGATGTTTGAAATTGCTATTGGAACGGCCGTTTTCCGTGGTCTTGATATTAGCTGTGGTTGTTTTGTCGGACCCGGAGAGATCAATACGATCGGTATTACACGGCTACTGACTGAAAGCTTATTATTGGGTTTAACCATATTTGTGTATTATTATAATATCAGCGACAAAAAGCGACCACCTAATTTTCAGACGGCTTCGAAGACGCGGCAGATTTTTCCCTTGCTTTTCGTATTGATTTTTTTTATGTTCAATTAATTCATTCCAAATAAAAAATGATTACTAACCTGAAAAGCCTATGGTATCCAGAGCACAAAAAGTACGGCTTGGAATCTTCATTGCTGTTTCATCATTCATCCTCATCGTGGCGATTGCTATCGTCACCGGAAATAAACTGACTTCCCGTACATCAACTTATTTTATTCGCTACACCGACCTGTCACTCGCTGGCCTGGAAATCGGATCACCGGTAAAATACCGCGGAATTCGTATTGGCCGGATTGAGGATATTTTCATCGATCCAGACGACGTGAAATCGGTAATCGTGAAAGTGAGTGTCAAGCCGGATGTCCCGATCAAAGAAGATACAGAAGCAGTGGTTGTCTATATCAGCCTTGCCGCCGGTTTGAAAATGATTGAATTACAGGGCGGAACCAACGAATCAAACAAATTGACGCCTGAATCCTACATAAAAGCCGGCCAGACATTTGCGGATCAAATTTCCGATAAAGCTGAGGCAATGACTCAAAAAATTGAGTTGATTCTTAATAATCTAGCTAAACTAACAGAAGTATCGAACCAACAACAGTTATTTCGTCTGGTAGAGAATACCAGCAAGGTTTTGGAAAACGTCAATACACTTCTGGACACCAATCAGAATAATTTCCAGGCATCCATTCAAAATATCACTCACTTCACCAATAGCCTCGATACGTTTATGACTGTGGCGAATGTGGCAATGGCAAACATTCAGGAAGTCACACAATCCCGCCAGTGGATGAATACAGTAAATAATATCGATAAAATTTCGACTGACCTTGCCGATGCTAATCTCGGTCAGGTAATTAACCAGCTTGCCGATGCGATTGAACAAACAAATCGGACGTTTACTCATTTGGATTTGACATTACTGAAAAGCCGGCATGATATTTTAAGTTCGACAGAGATTCTCAGAGAAAGCCTTGAATATTTTAATGAATTCACTCGACTCATCAGTGAAAATCCATCGTTGCTGCTACGTAGTTCTCCACAGGAGGAAATTGAAGAACGATGAAAATTTTATTTCGGAAATCTAGTATTACATTACTTGTTTTATGTGGGCTGATTACTATCATTCTTAACATATCATGCGCTACAAAAACGATTCGTCCCCAATATTATATTCTCGATTATCGACCGGTGCTCAGAGATTCCACCCTTACACCTAAAAAACCATTTGCCTACTCAGTTCAGGTCAGTACAATGAAAATTCCCCGAACCTTTGATCGGGTAAGCATCGTTGTGCGCTATTCCGCTCATCGACTGGACTATTATCGCTATAACTTATGGGCTATTCGACCGCAAATCACGATTTCCGATTTAATTGCCCAACATATCTCGGAATACAAAATATTTGCCAAGTGTCAACGCGAATTTTTGGAAGAACGTCCGGATTATGAAATCGTCGGCGCCATTGAAGCCATTGAAAAATTTGAGAGTGATTCTTACATTGCAGCACATCTTGCCATGAAGCTATACTTCCGCACATATGAAGGTTACGATGATCTACTCGTACACGAATTTGATCGTGAAGAAGAGATGCCTTTGTTTCGCATGGAATTATTCGCAAAAAAACTCAGCGACATTTTACGCGAGGAAACCGACATATTTATTGGTAAGATAGCTAATTATTTTGAAAATTTACAATAACCCGATTCGCTATAAACAAAACAAAAAAACCAGTAATCGAATGAAATATATACCGCTCATATTTTGTCTATTTTTGCTTGCCTTGCCAGGTTGGTCGCAAACATCGAATGATGGCGGCAACTGGGTTGCCCAATCCCCACAGGTACAACTTGATTCAGAAGGCTACGATGACATTAAAGGCCTCGGGCGCATATTCGTACCGATGATGACCAATTCGGATTTTGAGCCAGTTTATATCGTGACACTTAAGGATTCGGTTATTAAAGTCCAAAAAATGGGACGAAGTGTCTTTTTGCGGCCGGGAACCTACACAATCACCTACGGCTCGGGCACACTTGCACAAATGATGAAGCAGGAAATAAACATCAAAGCCGAAGAGACTCGTATTTTGACGCCGACATGGAGCGGTTTAACAGTTCGTGTGATGGATGAAACCCGGGAATCATTAAAAGAACCGTACGAAATTTATCGAATGCCCGATGGCGAAGCATATGGGATCGGTTATGGCGCTGATGAACAATTGGGGGAAAAATTACAAACATGGATTCTGCCTCCGGGATTGTACAAAATTATTAAGCTTGGGGAAAATTTTAACACATTCATCAATTTTACAACTGTCAAACTGCTTCCGGGAGAATTGACTCAATACACAATTGTGATGGACAGCGAGACAAAAAATTATCTTGGCTCCGGAATTCTTGAATTCGAAGCACGTCAGAAAAGAATTAAAAACTGGTATATTTACAGTGCGCTTTACGGCAGTTTCACACTGAATCGCGCAAATGATGTCACCTCGGACGAACAGCAAACAACCATGGCATTTGTCGCCCAGTTGGATTATAATATCCGGTACAGCACCCACCGTCACTATTTTCTCGCACGCGGTCTTGTGGAAGAAGGCTGGAACATGCAGCGCAAGCAGAATACATTTCGCAGCTACCTTGACAATGTTCGTCTGAAAAATTTATATATCTATTATTTCTTTCCGTACCTGGGATTTTACGGTCGGTTATTCCTTGAAACGAATCTGTTTCAAACTGCTTATTACTATGACAGCCCGCAGACAA
Source organism: Candidatus Zhuqueibacterota bacterium (assembly GCA_016931935.1). Taxonomy (GTDB): domain Bacteria; phylum Zhuqueibacterota; class Zhuqueibacteria; order Thermofontimicrobiales; family Thiofontviventaceae; genus Thiofontivivens. The sequence continues at coordinate 9,215 of JAFGDW010000354.1, forward strand.
TTACACTATACGATGCCCACGGAAATCTTGAACGAACCAAAACTGTGCGCAGTTTTTCAGCCGCCCCAAGCTTTTCTCCATTGGAATTAAAGGAAGGGATTGGCATTAACCTCCAACTGCTAAAATCGTTACGGGCGAATCTTAACATACGTGCAGGTATGGGCTTTCGTCAAAACATAAACTGGAATTTATACACTCAGGATTCACAGGATAATCTTTCCTACTACGCCAAAAATTCAGCGTGGCTGCGCGGACCTGAAGCGTCATTGATCGGTAATTACCGTGTATTTCGAAATATGATGATCACTTCCGAACTGGACATGCTGCTTCCGTACGGTACCAATGATCAGTTTGTGTACGACTGGGAAAACAACATCAATTTGCGGCTGTCCAAAAATATCTCCATTGATTATACATTGCGAATCAAGCACGATCCGTCGATTGTTTCATACACACAGTCGGAACAGATTTTATTATTCAGATATTCATACATCCTATTTTAACAATTATGAATCAATTTGCAGCACAAGGTACAGATATAACACTTTCAGGCCCTCTGACGATTCATTCGCTACCTGTAATCTGGAACAATATCACGAAGCATGTCAAAACGCTTAACCGCACAGCCAGTCTACAGGTCGACCTGAATAATGTGGATACAATCGATAGCGCCGGCGTTGCCTTTCTCGGTGAGCTATCATCCCATTTTGCGCGTCCGGTCGATTATATCAACATTCCGAAAAATGTTCAAACGGCCATCGATAGTTTTTCATCGCCTCAAGTCACCACCCCCAAAAAATCATCGTTAATAAATCCGTTTGAATGGCTCGCCGATATAGCGCTTGTATGGAAAAGCCATTTCATGTTTTTTCTATATTTGACCGCTGATGTTTTCTATTGGAGTGTTGTCGGGCTGGTCAAAAAAAAGGGACAGCGTAAAGGCTCATTCGCCCAGCAAAGTATTCTCATCGGTGTGGATGCGCTGCCGATTGTGGGACTAATATCGTTTCTGATCGGATTGATTTTAGCGCTGCAATCTGCCGCTCAGCTCCGACAGTTTGGAGCCAATATTTTTGTTGCAGATTTGATCGGTATCGCCATGCTGCGTGAAATGGGGCCGATTATGACTGCCATTGTGGTTGCTGGTCGCAGTGGCTCGGCAATTGCATCTGAAATTGCCACGATGGTTGTGACTGAAGAGATTGATGCCCTCAAAACAATGGCATTGAATCCGGTTCGTTACGTGATTGTCCCGAAGTTTCATGGCATTAGCCTGACAATGCCGTTACTGACCATTTTTTCAGATTTTCTGGGAATATTAGGCGGGTTTGTGATTGGTATAACTTATTTGCAGCTCAGCGCACAGGCATTTATTAATGAACTGTTTACCGTATTGATTCTGAAGGATATTCTTACCGGTCTGTTCAAAAGTGTTGTCTTCGCCTGGTTGATTGTTATTATTGGCTGCTATAATGGATTGCGCGTTCACGGTGGCGCGGAAGGTGTCGGGCGGGCGACCACAGCATCGGTGGTGATGTCGATTTTCTTTGTAATTGTAGCGGATTCGATTATGGGATTGTTGTTTTATTTTGAGTAATTCCTAGCGCGGCAAAGCCGCACGTGAAACGTTCCCGCCGATGGCGGGATGAGATGTGAGACGTAAAAAATCTGATCTGAGTTTTTTATTACGTTTGA
>JAFGDW010000355.1 GCA_016931935.1 Candidatus Zhuqueibacterota bacterium
GACACCGCGCACAATCACACTATCTCCTCCCCAATCTGTCACTTCACCACCGGATTGAGCGGAAATAGCAAGAATATTATCCGTTGATGCTGTTGTGACAGTTGGCGGACGCAATGCTTCCAGCGTGCTGAATACTTTTTCTTCCCCATAGGATGTGCCGGCATTATTGGTGGCATATGCCCGGACATGGTATGTTGCACCGTTTTGCAGATCGATCAGTTTACTGGAAAATGAACCGGAACCTTGTCCATCTTCGGTTTTGCTATCCGCAGTCGTTGGCGATCCGTCTGTATTCCAAACAACGCCGCGGGCGATTACTGCCGAGCCGCCATCCGAAGGGATTGTGCCGCCGGAATAAGCAAATGTCGTTGAAATGTATGTGACGTCAGTTGTCACAACTTCAGGAGGATCGGCTGTCACGCCAATCGTTTGGCCGAAAATCGTTGCATTTTTTACGACAACCAATTTAGCCCAGCCTTCGGCTTGAGTATTGTACGGATAAACGCGCAGATAAAATGTTTCGCCCGTGGCAACAGTTTCACTCAGCGACGCGCCAAGCGGAGCTACCTGGCTACCGACCAATGCAGTATCGGCTATGAGCAGCGTTTTTTCAGTAAACGTGGGATCTTTCGAATAATAGAATACTGCACGTAGATTCTGTGTAAACCAACCCCCAATGTATATGGAAACGGAATCGACGAAAAATGTACCGCCAAATTTGGGCGCGACTGCATATTGAAAATACAGACTATCAGTCGGGCCAGCTTCGGCATTCCAGACTTTGGACACCGTCTGAATCGCACCGACAGTCACTGTTTCACCGGTATCGGTTGTTGGCAACTGTGTGGTGCCATAAAATTTCATGGCATCGCTATACATTTGGTTTTCCGCAATCAGCGGCCCCGTTGTTACCGGACTATCATCAGCTTCAAACGGCCAGACAACCGATGCTGCTGTGGGATTGCCTTCAATGCCGCCGCCAATTAGCACATTTTTAATACATACATATTTGCCGGTACGAACAGACGGATCGTTATCCACCCACGGATAAATGCGTAAATAGAATGTTTCACCGGAATTGACAGTCACTTCATCCGTGGCAGAGACGGCAGTTAACGAATCTCGACCAAGATAATTACCTTCAATGCCAGTTGAATATTCCACCATTGTTGGATTCGCAAATTCGGGGTCGGTGGAATAGTATATATTTGCTTTCATATAATCGATACTTGCCGCAGCAATTCCCAGCGAAACAGAAGTTACATGCAGCGTAAATCCGGGTTTGGGCGCGACTGCAAACTGAATAAAAACCGTATCAATTTGCGTTGTTTGTAGCGCGGGCCATGCATTACCGGCGATACGCACACGCTGGCTTCCCGCCGGCCCGGTATATTGATTGATTTCCGTATTATTCAAAAGTTCATCCTGTGCTTCAACCTGACCGGCAGTTGCCACGGTTAATCCGGTACCGCCAGCGCCCGGATCAGTCAACTCCCACAGCGCAGATGCCGGCAATGTGACGACTGAAGCTGTGCCGCTGATGGTAACATCCTGGACAAAAACATACTTGCCGGTATTCGTCGAGCCACCGGGCAGCCACGGGTAAATGCGGAAATACAATTTTCCGCCTTCATCCACTGCCGCGTTGATTGCAAACTCATCCAGTTTGGCAGAATCACGCGATACGGATTTGTTTTCAATTAGTGTAATCGGATCGGAGAAATCGGCTTCAGTGGAATAGTACAGGCTGGCCTTCATGTTGCCTGTGCCGCCCGCATTCAGATACAGTGAAATTGCAGTCCCGTGGAATGTAAAACCAACTTCGGGTTCAACTATAAATTCGATGTAGCGATCCGGGCTGGCTGTGGTGTCGTCCGGCCAGTTGGCGTTCAACCACCAGCGCTGGTATTTGCCCAATGGACCGTCACCTGTGGTAAGTGTTCCGGTATAATCACGTACCAGCATTGTTCCGTTGGATGGTTGGCCTATTACATGCCCAGCAGTTGCCGACACTTCCTGATCAGCAACACACGACCAGTTTACCGAAGCTGGTTCGGCAGCATGAAGCGTCCATGCAAATAGTATACACACAATGAAAAAAAGTATCCATTGTCTTTTCATATTGATACCCTCCTTAAGATTATCTGTTATCCCCACAATATTTGATTACTCCTTTCATATCTTAGCGCTGAATGCTTAGAGAACATTTCCAATTCGAACTGTTAAACGCTATTGAAATTGTCGAAATCTTTCAGATTTCATTTTATTTACTTATTTTCCCAGGGTTTCGCTTTGCTCAACCCTGGGCTATGTTAGGCAACACCTTCGGTATATTATTTATAACATCACTTTTCCGAATATACATTTAATTTAGCAAACATTAAAGATTGAGTATTATTATTAAACAGCGGAATATTTGTGTCGGCGGAGAACATCCCCCTGATTCCGTCCTGCCAAAAGACATGCAGGACGAAATCATCCCCCCATCTAAAGAGCAAGCTGGACTACCGCCTTCGAAGGGGGAATAGTTAACCGGATACCCTGACATCACTTTCATTTATTTTTGTAATACCAATTTCCGCGTTTCTGTAAATCCGTTCATCTGTAGTCGATATACATAGACACCGCTGACAACCTGGTGCGGTTGCCACAGGGCGCTATGTTCACCGGCAGATAGATAGCCATCAAGTAATGTGGCGACTTGCTGTCCCATTAAATTGTATATATTCAAACTCACGCTACCAGCTTGCGGCAAGATAAACCGAATTGTCGTTTCCGGATTGAACGGATTGGGGTAGTTCTGGTACAGGTGCATTTTTTCCGGAACATCAGCAAAGGGTTGGTTGATCGATGCAGTCGTTCCTGTTTCAAACGCGCCCAAATCCGGGGCGCTGCCGTCGAACGGCAAGCCAACATCCACGCCAGTGTCGATCAGGTCGCTTCCTGTAGCCAGGTGCATGAATTCGATATTTGGCAGACTGCCATCTGGCTGACGCGGTGCATCGGCGGTACTCCAATCGATGCTGATAAAATCATCATCCGTCACTGAAAACGGACTGAGCCAGCTATTGGTCTCCTGAATCGCAAAACCGCCCAATTGTACCGAGCCTTCGAATGAAACACAATTTTTTACCGTCAGTATCTGATCTGTAAATAGCGATTTGGTAATTTTGTAGTTCGCGCTTTTATTGTGAAAGCCGGTGCAGTTTAACAGCGTCATCGAGCCGACATTATTGTTCTGGTCGAAGCCCTTGACTTTATTTTCAAATGCCACACAATTTTTCAGAATGAAATGGTGCATCAAATTTTCACTGTTACTGTTATCGCCGCCACCCATTTTAAAACCATTGCCGTTCGCCTGAGAACCGGGGTCGGTGCCATCTTTCAGGTAACCGTTTCCCCAAGTCCAGCAGTTTTCCAGCGTGGTCGTAACATCGGTTGCGCCGCGCAGATATCCATCCCAGCCATCATCGCAATTGCCCCAGGAGCGGCACCCGTAAAAATAATTTCCCGTACCAACGGTGAGTTTGGGCGCAAAGCCATCGGCATCGCCATAATCCGGCGGATCTGCATTGTAATACGAGTCGCAGTTAATGATGCGATTGTACGCCGCGCCATTGCTCAATTGCACGCCGGAATCACGATTTTCATGAAAGCTGCATTGTTCAACAATATTATAAGAACCGGCGGAAATTTCCATGCCGTTGTCACCGGCGCCATAAATTTCCAATCCTTTAATGTGCCAATAATTAGCGCGCAGGCTGATGCCGCGTTTTCCCGATGATTGAGTAGAGAAATCCAGCACTGGTAATTCACCGGGATAAGCAAACAGGCAATGCAGGGAATCTTCTGTCCCATTGCTCGAAGAATTAATATAGATGGTTGCCGTAGAGACATAAGTGCCGCCGCGTACATAAATCGTGTCGCCGGGATTCGCCATGTAAATTGCGTTCGAAATTGTCAATAACGGTTCGTCGATAGTCCCCGGATTATTATCCAGGCCATCGGTTGCCACATAAATTTGAGCGAACAATGACGTTGTCCATATGAAAACAATAACGAATGAAATAAATACCTGCTTCATGATAACTCCTGTTTGAGACTGCAATGTAACCTATTTTACTAACGTCAATGTACGGGACAGCATGTGACCGTCCGCCGTCATCCGGTAAAAATATGTGCCGGAACTAACGATGTGTCCGTGATTGTCACGGGCATCCCAGATTGTCACATAGGAACCGGCAATCGTAAATTCATTCACCAACGTTCGAATTTTTTGACCTGATAGATTGTATATACTAATTTCAACCATTGTATCTTTCGTCAGTTGAAATGGAATCACCGTTTGTGGATTGAATGGATTGGGGAAATTTTGTTCCAGACTAAACTGTGCCGGAGAAGCGAGACAATGCGGCTGAATGCTTGTGGATGTCTCTTTGCCAAAACCAGCCCTGCCGGCACCGGCGGAAACGATTTCCGGAATTTCAGCAGCGTCATTCGGCACATAATCGTAGGGTGGCTCTATCACGTCGCCCGCCGCCTCGGGTTCCGCACCACAATTATGATACACATTATTCCGTTCGAGCAGATCCCCCGGTTCCGATGCCGCGTAACCGACATGAGTCGGTTCTTCAACACTTTCAAAATAATTGCTTTCAACCAGCACATCCGCGCCCATCGTAGAAGCAACGGCGTATTCGTTATCCACATAATAATTATTGTAGACATGACACAGCGCTGAAAACCGCACCCGCGGGTGCCGCGTTTCTGTGCCGTTAAACCAGTTGTGATGGTACGTTACACGCAATTTCCCTGTGTCCTGCGCTGCATTGTTATCACTATGCCCAAGCAGGCATGTTTTGTGATGATTGAAGAACAAATTCCACGAAACGGTAATGTAATCGGAACCGCGTTTAATATCCACCAGCCCGTCATGGGCGCCGGTGAAATCGCAGTGATTGATCCAGATATGATGGGATTCAGTTTGCACGTTGATGGCATCGTCCATACTGTTGATGAACGATAAATTTTGAATGATGATGTTCGACACATTGGACAGATTTAATCCGCCGCCGTCAATAACGCCATGATCGGCGACGCCAATGATTGTTTTGTTGGAGTTCACTTTGTACATGTCATTAATCGTGATGGTGCCATCCACCCGGATGATAACCGGATCGTCAAGATCGATATAACGGAGAAAATCGGTGGTATTTGTTACGGTGACAGTATCGCCATTGGCGCCGCCGGTCGTTCCATTTTGGCCGAGGATGTTCATGGAGGCAAAACCATCGGCTGCAGGTGATTCAGCAAAAGCATTGATGGTAAACAGGAGACCAAACGTAATCATCCATATGAACACTGGAATTCGCATATGTATCGTCAATTTCATTATCAGTTTATATCCTTCAGGCTTCTTTATGAACGCTCAATGAACTTTATCAAAATTTAGTATCCGTTCAATAAATTATGGAATTAATGATACAGTATTATCATGCTTCGACTTCGCTCAGCATGAAATTATGCTACCACTTCACACTGAGCGGAGTCGAAGTGTGAAAGCATACTTACAAATTAAAACTACCCTCTTTTATTGAATGGATACAAAATTTATATAATAAATACATGTTACTGTTTGTAGTAATTACTTTTATTGTTCGGTACCAGAAAGAGAACGACTAAAGTCATTACTACGAACTAACCGTTTCCGAGAGTAAAACAAGGCCGACCGGTCAAATGACCGGCCGACCCAACCACAGCAACGTAACGCATATAATTTCGCTACGCTTATTTGATGAACAGCATTTTTCGTGTTAATGTTGCTTCCGGGCTTTCGAGACGGTAAAAATACAATCCGGCAGCAACGATTTGTCCGGCATCGTTGGTACCATTCCAGGTAATGGTATGGGTACCGGCTTGCTGAACTTTATCCTGAACCAATGTGGCAATGCGTTGACCCAGCGCATTGTAGATGTTTAATGTCACATTTGCTCTGCTACCCAATACATAGGAGATTTCCGTAGACGGATTAAACGGATTGGGATAATTTTGCTTGAGTTGGAAATCACGAGCTTTGGCAACGGTTCTGGTTTCGACACCAACTGACATTCCCTGCTCCCATTTGCTTTTCAAATCCGGGAACCAGTTTAAATCACCAGCGGGATATCCTTTTTCCGCTCCCTTGTAAGCAGCAGCAGAGGTTGAATAGGAAGCATTCAATGAATCACGGTAGAATTCGATCCGGCGACGATCGTAATCATCACGTGCTGTTACAAAGTTCGTTTGATCTTTAATGCGATTCCCGCCATTGGGGTCTTCGTACCAGCGCATCATGTTGGTCATCAACCGCGGGGTATTCATCAATGAAAGATCGTCCATTGTGAATGCACTGGCAGCGGCATCACCCAATCGGCTCATAATATGATCCGAAAGTTGTGATGCAACACCAAATCCGAAATCATTCAAGAATGCCCAGCCGGAGTCGCTGATCGTGTAATAATTATTGCTGACTTTCCATTCTGTGGTTTCATTTGGCGCCGTGAAAATCCACGTGATTTTGTTGTTACCGTTTTTATAGGCTTCACCAGTATTGGCCCATTCGGCTGCACGTGTCACATCCGTAGAATCTTCGCCCAATGCAAATGCATCGACGAACAGATTGTTGGTAATTGTCATTTTTTCACCGACGTTCCCCAGTGAGAACAATCCGTGGAAGCCCATGCCATTGATGAACGTGTTGTGTTCAATCCGGCCATATTTTATTTCGCCAGTCCCCGCTTGTGGATTAGAGAAATTGTAATGACGAATGGCACGATCCTGATAGTTCACAAAGGTATTATTGACGATGATGAATGAATCACACGCAGCATCGCGCAGGTCGATGCCCTTGCCAGCGCCAAGATTGGATGTGGTCAACGCACCCATATTGGCGAAAATTGAATTGGTGATTTTTACCTTTATGGTGTTTTGCCCGGTACGAACATGCTGACCGTTGATATTGGATAAAATAACACCATCGAGAATAATTGATGAACCAACGGCGGTGGTATTGATTAAACCACCTTGAACACCATCGAGACGCTCTGGCTCAAATTCATAGAAACCGGCAATACAAACATTGGAAATTTCCAGATTACCACCGTTCAATACAACAAAATTTCCCGGGGGACGGGTTGGATTTGAACCAGTACCAGATTCCCACAAATAGATCACTGGTTTTTTACCGGCGCCGTCGGCAGCGCGTAAACGCAGTGTCTTTCCATTCGGAACCGTGAAAATGGCATTGTCCAGATAAACCTGATCCCGAGCCAGTTCATATACGCGGTTTGCCATCAAACCGCCAGCAGCCACTGTATCCGCGACGATCTGGGCATTGACAAACGATTCGGATGTACCATCATAAGGATTCAACGGTACAACAACTTCCTCAATTGTGATCGACTCACCATTTTCCCATTTCGTTTTCATTTCCGGGAACCAATTCAAATCACCAGCCGGGAAGTTACGTTGTGCTCCGGTATAAACAACTGATGAAGACGAATACGCTGCATTCAGTTCATCGCGATAATATTCAATCGGACGGCGATCGTAATCGTCGCGTGCTGTCACAAAGTTTGTTTGATCTTTAATTCGGTTCCCACCATTGGGGTCTTCGTACCAACGCATCATGTTGGTCATCAACTGCGGTGTATTCAACAACGACAGATCCGCCATTTTGAATGCAGAACCTGCGGCGACGCCAAGTCGGCTCATGATATGATCAGACAGTTGTGCGCCAACGCCATAGCCAAAATCATTCAAAAATGCCCAGCCTGAATCGCTGATCGTATAGTAATTGTTGCTGACTTTCCATTCCGTGGTTTCATTCGGCGCGGTGAAAATCCACGTGATTTTGTTGTTACCGTTTTTATAGGCTTCGCCGGTATTGGCCCATTCGGCTGCACGGGTCACATCCGTAGAATCTTCGCCCAATGCAAATGCATCGACAAACAGGTTGTTGGTGATTATCATTTCTGCACCAACGTTACCTAGCGAGAACAATCCGTGGAAACCCATGCCATTGATGAACGTGTTATGTTCAATTCGTCCATAACCAATTTCGCCAGTCCCCGCTTGTGGATTGGAGAAATTATAATGACGAATGGCACGATCCTGATAGTTCACAAAGGTATTGTTGACCAGGATAAATGAATCACACGCCGCATCGCGCAAGTCGATACCTTTACCAGCGCCAAGATTAGACGTGGTCAACGCACCCATATTGGCGAAAATTGAATTGGTAATTTTAACCTTCACCGTATTCTGGCCGGTGCGAACATGCTGGCCGTTGATATTGGATAAAATAACACCATCAAGAATAATTGATGAGCCAACGGCGGTGGTATTAATTAGGCCGCCTTGCACGCCGTCGAGTCGTTCTGGCTCAAATTCATAATAGCCGGCAATACAAATATTGGAAATTTCCAGATTACCGCCGTTTAATACAACGAAGTTTCCCGGAGGACGGGTTGGATTAGATCCGGTACCGGATTCCCACAAATAAATCACTGGTTTATTACCCACGCCATCAGCAGCGCGTAAACGCAGTGTCTTTCCATTCGGAACTGTAAAAATGGCATTGTCCAGGTAAACCTGATCCCGTGCCAGTTCATACACACGGTTTGCCATCAAACCACCCGCGGCTAACGTATCTGCCACGATTTGCTCATTAACAAATGTGGATGCATTGCCATCATAAGGTTGCAACGGTACAACAACATCCTGGGCGTACAAGGATATTGCCATTAGCAAAATGAAAATGGCAATCGTCCCAACTTTCCTGTAGTGCATTATAATCTCCTTTGGTTTTAGATTATTTTGAAATTCTGTTTTCGCTATCAAATAATTTTCCCGGCAATCACCTCCTTCAACATCATTGAATTGCAGTTATGTGAAATTATATTTATGCTATTGTCGCGACATTTCTATTTATGCTGAACACAAATAACTATCCGGTTTTCTGTAATAGCCTGATTAAAATTGAGCCATAATTCCAAAATCAGCCGTTAACCCATACTTTTCGCTTTGGTCAAACAATTTGCGATTATAAACATTGTTATAAATTGAACTGCCATCTTCAACATTCGTCAGATTGCTGACATTGAAAAACAACGAGAGATACTCGTTGATCCCCTGCTTAAGCGACAAATCCAGGCGGGTAAATGCATTGGTAATCTGATCGCTAAGTCCGGCAGCAGAGTACGATACATTATGCTCTCCCTGGTGAAATACCGATAAGCGTCCCGAAAATTTTCCAATATCATAGCCAAGCGAGATATTTCCGAAAAATTCCGGCATTCCTTCCAGTTTTTGTTTGCGCTCGGTAAGCACCGTAAATTTTTTCCACGTCGGGCCAATCGGACCTGGTGGATCATAAAAGGTCGAATCGATTTTAGACGCCCAGATATATGCCTCCGACCGGACAATCGAAGCGTTGTACGATAGTACAATATTTTTTAACAATCCCGGCAGGAACCGAAAATTTACTTGATGCTCAAACTCAAATCCCCATACTTTTGTCGGTTTTGGCGAATTATAGGGGAGTGTCAAATCGTAAGGCGTTGCTTTCATCTGGCTTGGCCAATCGATATCAAACCGTTGCAGCACTGAATCACCCACTGTATTGAATCTGTTTAACATGTGGTACATGTTGGTGATTTCTTTGTAATATGCGGATACGGATATTAAGCCGATGTCATTGCCGAAGAAGGACGTGTTGATTTCGTAATTCCAGGCTTCTGCCGTTTTTAACCTCGGATTTCCCACATATACCTGAAATTGTGTGCCAACTTCTGCCGGACGACCCGCAATGTAGCGATCCAGACGCATATTGAAATCGGGTCGCGCCAATGCTTTATAAGCCGCTAACCGCACTTTCGTAAAATTGTTGGGCGATAATGCAATGTTCAGGTTTGGCAATAAAACGGTTTGATTTGCAGATGAAGTCGTATCCTTGATTGAATTGGCGGGAACCGGAAAACCGGACACAGGTTTAGGCATGTACGATGAAACATAATCATTATTCTCATTTTCAAAGCGCAGACCAGCGATGACCGTGATATTCTGCCCAACATTCAACGTGTTCATGATATAACCGGCGCCCACCCGTTCCGTAATATTGTAATCATCATAGCGGATTAGCGGATTCGGCCAGACTTCATTTACGTTACCTGTGGCATCAACGCCATTTTTGTTAAGCTCCCACCACTGGCGCAATCGGTCTCTGTCGATTAGAGGATCGATCCGATAGGAATCGTAAATATCTCGCGAACTGAGTGTACTGTAAAATTGATCGATGGGAATAAATCCACCGCCAACGCTGCCCCATTCTTCGAAATATGTTCCGGTGAAATCTTTTCTGCGGATTGTCCCGTTGGCCAGGCGTTCGTAGGGTTGCCATTTTCCGAGATAGTATGGTGTAAAATCTTCGGTCCGATCGTTGGAGCGATTCTTAACTTTGTATTTGCCGCCAAACTTTATTTCACCCGAAATATTCGAACTTAGCAGGTACTGGCGTGCAATATCCATAAACGCAGTTCGTTCCTTATCGAAATTATCCTGCGTCCGGTAATACGCCCAATACAACGATGCATTGGAAAAATCGTTCACAGCATAAGAAATCAGCCGTTCCGGTTTTAAAGTAAGCATCGGAGAAGCCAGCATGCCTGAAGGTTCCACAAAAATCATTTCATAATCGAACGGATAATTGGCTTCGGATTGGCCAAACGATAATCCCCAGTTCAAATTGTAACCGGCCAGCTTGTTATCACCGCGAATTGAACTGTTGAAGGTGACGATTTCCTGTTCCCGGTCGCGATAGTCATAAACCGGATTCCCCGACTGATCGCCGCCGCCATTGGATGGATAGTCGCGCGTAGACCATAGATAATCGCGTTTTGTTTGGCCATAAACATTGTTAATGCGAATGGTGCCATTATCCGGTGTGTTTATATCCAGCAACAGGCTGACGCCATCGCGTTTTCGGACTTCATCTGTATACTCAAGCAGAAAATCATCAATAAAATAGCCAGTTTGGGATGCTTGCGGATTCTGATTGTAGTCGACATTGATTCGTTCATTGCTGCGAATCCGTTTTTCCAGATTGCCCGCCACCTGAACGCCTAACATGTTATTAAAGAATCGTTCGCCATAGTGAAGTGCAATATCATATTGGTCGGCTGACTTCATCAGGTTATTGTAATCGCCTTTAACATCGGCTTTAATTTTTCTAACTTCCGGCGCTTTCCGTGTCACCAGGTTGATGCTTCCGGCTAACGCGTCGCCATCTTTATCCGGGGTTATGGCTTTATATAACTCAATTCCTGCCAATGAACTTTGCGATAATGTGCTCAAATCCACACCGCGGCTGGTGGCATCGGTTGGCGGAATTTTAACGCCATCAATCGTGATAATTGTAAATTTATCTTCAAGACCGCGCAGGATAACTTTGTTGGCTTCACCGCCGGAACGTAAAATCGAAACGCCGGGCAGACGACCAATGGATTCGGCCGCATTGGCATCGGGCAGCTCCTGAATTTTTTCTTCGGAAATAACGTTTACGATGGTTTTGGAGTTGATTTGCTGGTTAATTGCGGCGACCTGACCTTCAGCTTGTGCGGTAATTACAACAGTGTTTCCTTCAATAATGTCGTACACAAGGGCAACATTCGCAGTCTGCGTCTTATTATTTTCAACTCGCACATCAATATCTTTTGTTTGATAGCCGATATAGGTCACCCGAATAGTGTATGTTCCCGGCGGCACTTTGTTGATATGATAGATCCCTTCCAGATCAGTGGCGCTTCCGAGTGCAGTGCCAACAATATACACATTGGCGCCAATTAGCGGTTCGTTGGTTGTTTCGTCAATAACAAGTCCCCGCAACGCCCCGTTCGCCCATACCGCCGTTGAAACGAGTAAAAACAACAACACGAACACAGCACGAATTCGATTTGCTCTCATTTCGTTTTCCCTCATAATTATCTAAAATTTTATTAAATGCAGGGTAGTATAACATTACAAACGGTAAAACGATTATTTTTTTGACCGTTTGTTATGGAATTTTCTAATGCTTTCAACTTCAATGATTGTGGTCTTTTTAATTCCAAGACAGATTGGCATAAATGAGTCCACTCTAAAAAGAGCATGACCACGAATTTCATTAAGTTTCACCAATCATGCCATAGGCAGATGCGTCCTTCGGCGCATTGTTATTATAAGACTTAATAAATTTCTATTCGTGTCCATTCGCGTAATTCGCGGTTTTTAGAATGGGTTCATAAATAAATTATCAATTCAGGTAACATTCAATATAATTGACCAAATAGAGCACACATTCATTTCGTTATTTTTTACAATTAGCTTTTTCTGAGAAGAGATAAATGACATAATATCCACTATAACCAAACGGATTTACATCGCAAGTATGCATGGAGAGAGATTTTTCCAAAGGATTGAGCATCGGTAAATTTTAATAGTTATCGAATATTTCAAATTTAACACTATAAATAAAGCACGGTTTTAAAAGAAAGCAATCGATCAGATGTAAACGGCAACATAGGTGTATGAATGGTAAATGGGAATTATACAACATGCGACCACACATTTTAATTAGGCCGTTTTTATCGAAATCAATTATTTTCAATTTGCCATTGGCTTTTGGCCGTTGGCTAATAGCTAAAGGCCAATAGCAAATAGCTTGCGAGGGAATGTGTCATTTATAAATATCGATTAAATAGAACCGTCTCAAGCAAATGATTAAATATTCAATGATAATCATGAGAAGACCCGCTTTTCCAGTGCTTTGTTCACAGCGAGCGCCAAACGTTTCTTATCGATCGGTTTTGTCAGGTAATCGATGGCGTTATATTGATGTGCTTGTTGAATCATATGATCATAGCCTGAAATAAAAATCACATCAAATGTCTGCGGGATCGATTCGAGCAGATGAAAACCTGTGCGACCGGGCATCTGAATATCAAGAAATATCAAATCGGGATCGATATTCTCAACAAGCTGAATTGCCTCATCGACATTCGAAGCCTCACCAACAATGTTGATCTGATCATACGCCGTCAACAAGCTAATCAGTTCCTTGCGAATGAGCCACTCATCATCCACAACAATTGTTTGTAAAGCTTTTGCATTATTTTCTGTCATAATCATTTACTCGCTGCACTGGTGGTGTCTACATCCAGATTACGAAAATCAAATTCAATTTGCAATTGACATCTTGTAAACGGATAAATAGTATTTTGAACGGCAATTTCATCGTGCGTTGACAGCCATTAAAAAAAATTGCTTGTTTCAGCCTGAAGAAAATCGTATCTTTTTGTAAGTTTATCATCAGCGCCATTGATTTGATGCTTGTAAGATGAAAATTTTGTTCCCGCTGTAACTGAGTACAGTATGAAAAATCAATTAAATTCTCCGCAAATCATTAAATCCCTTGCATTCACATTGGTGTGGATGTTTTTCGTTTCACTCCAATCAACCTCTGCCATTATCCCGGCAAGCGATAATTTAAAATTTGATCGCTACACCACCGATCAGGGATTATCGCACTCAAAAGTCAATTGCATTCTGCAGGACAGGCAGGGATTTCTCTGGTTCGGGACAAATGAAGGCCTGAATCGGTTTGATGGCTATAATTTCAGCGTTTACCAGAAGGAGCCGCAAAAGGGCAATGATTTATCGGCCAATCTGATCCGTTGCATTATCGAAGACAAAAACGGCATGATCTGGATTGGTACCGAAGCCGGTGGTGTAAATATCTGCAACTTGTACATGAATCAGTTTCAATATTTGAAAGCTGATTCGACCTCGCTACTCCGCATCAGTCATAATGATGTTAACTGGATTATTGAAGACCATGAGGGAATTATCTGGTTAGGGACCGGTTATGGTATCAACCGGGTCGATTGGGACAGGAAATTAATCGAACAATACCCGTTATATCCTGACAGTACAGATCCGTTGGTCAATCAGGTGAGCTGTATTCTCGAAGATCACAATCATCAGCTATGGGTAGCGACCTTCGGCGGCGGCATGGCGAAATTCGACAGGGCAACACATACATTTATATTTTATGTCAACGATCCAAACGATCCCACAACCATCTCCGACAATGATGTGCGAACGATCTTTGAGGACTCAAACGGACAACTTTGGGTCGGCACCTATAACGGCGGCCTGAACAAGTTTGACTGGAACACCGGCAGATTTCATGCAATCTATTTTGACCGGGAAATTGTCGAAACCCGCACCGTGAGAACGATTCTGGAAGATAACGGTGAACTTTGGGTGGGAACACGCAAAGGACTTTATCGCTACAATCCGACCACCGGCGCTTACCGGAGGTACACATACAATCCGCGTGATGAATATAGCCTGAGCCAAAACAATATCATGTCGATCTTTCGCGACCGGAACAGCGACATTTGGATTGGCACCTGGGGCGGACTGAATTACCTGAACCGTGTAAAAAGTAAATTTGTGCACATCCGTGAAGATGCATCCAGCCCAACCCACCTGAATCATGCCACTGTTTATGCAGTTATGGAAGATCGCAAAGGTGATTTGTGGTTCGGGACTGAAGAAGGTGGCGTAAATCGGCTGAACCGATCGACCGGGCTGTTTACCTACTACATGTACGACCACGATAATCCCTACAGTCTCAGCGGCAATAATATTAAAGCATTTCAGGAGGATCACGACGGCCGCATCTGGATTGGTATATACCAGGGCGGTGTGGATGTATTGAACCCTGTAACCGGTAAAGCGATTCGTTACATGCATGATCCGAACAATCCCAACAGTTTGTCCGATGATGATGTCTATTCGTTGCTGATTGATTCAGGCGGAATCGTCTGGATCGGAACACGCGGCGGGGGACTTAACCGTTATGATCGTTCCGCACACTCGTTTTCACAGTTTGATTTTGCCGGTGAAAGCGCATTTCAGAATGTGTATGCATTGTATGAAGACACGCACAAAAATATCTGGATCGGAGCAAATGACGGACACATCGGCCGGTTAGATAAGTCGCGATCGCAGTTTAAAATTTATGCTCTGCCCATCGAAATGAGTGGGATTGAAGTGCGTTCGATATTTGAAGATCAGAATGGCGATATATATTTCGGCACAATCGGCGGCGGCCTGTGTTTTCTGAATGTCACAACCGATTCCATTCTCGTGTATTCACAACAGGATGGACTGCCAAGCAACATTATTCACGCAATTTTAGAAGATGACCATAATAATCTCTGGATCAGTTCATCAAATGGGCTTTCCAAATTTTCCACGACATCACACAAAATAAAAACATACTATCATGAAAACGGTCTACAAAGTAATCAATTTTGCTATAATGCATGCTGCAAAACCCGAGCAGGCGAATTGATATTTGGCGGCATCAACGGGGCAACCCTGTTTCAGCCGGATGATATTCATGATAATATGTATATTCCACCTCTGGTTTTTACCGATTTCAAACTTTTTAACAAATCCATGCGGCCCGGCGATAACTCAGGCCTGCTGACGAACCATATCAACGAGACAAATGAACTTTTTCTCACCTACAAACAATCGGTTTATTCGTTCGAATTTTCCGCGTTGAATTATTATATCAGCCAGCAAAATCAATACGCCTACATGATGGAAGGATTTGACTCCGATTGGAATTATGTTGGGCCACAACGAATCGCCACATATACGAACCTGGACCCGGGTGATTACGTGTTCCGGGTGAAGGCAGCCAATAATGATGGCTATTGGAATACGATCGGAAAATCCATTGTCATTCATATTGCACCACCAATCGTGCAAACGTTCTGGTTCCGGGCGCTGGCAAGCGCAGTTATTTCATTGATTATTTACTATATCATTAACGGGCAAATTCAAAAACGCAAGGCATTAAAAGCAACTGCATTGGCCAATTTAAATCAGCTTAAATTACTGCGCAGTCAAATGAATCCGCATTTTCTGTTCAATGCATTGGGTTCGATCCGGTCGATGATATTAATCGACAAAGACCGGGCATGGCAGATGGTGAGTGAATTATCCGATTTTTTCCGTTACTCCCTGCAAACCTTCAACAAAATTGAGACCGAACTCCACGGCGAAATTGAAGCCGCCCATAACTATCTGCATATCGAAAAAATTCGGTTTCGCGATTCATTGACCGTGGCTTTCGATGTGATGGACAGCGCCCGGCAGTGTATGGTACCAGTGTATACGTTGCAGCCATTAATTGAAAACGCTATTAAACACGGCATGCAAACAAGTCCATTGCCATTGCAAATCATCATTCATATTTCGTTACAGGGCAGTGAATTATCAATCAATATTGCTAACACTGGTCAATTGACCGAAAACAGTAATGGCAAGCAATTCGATTCGCAAGCGCATGGCACAGCGATTGAAAACATCAAAAAACGACTTGAGCTAATGTTTGGGAAAGAATTTTCGTTTAAATTGTACGAGGATGCTGGCTGGGTGCATTCCAGTATGAAAATTAATTATGCGCATTATACCGGGGAGTTGAAGCTTGCAGTACAACCATTGGGGGTGTAAGGAGGGAGAAGGGAAAATGGAGAAAGGATAAGGGAATAAAGAAAACGGAGAATGGTGATATTGGTCTTGAATCGATCATATTTAAATTAATACTCATCGCCCTCCGTTTTCCGTACTCCGTTGTCCTTTCTCCGTTCTCCATTATAGCATTCCCATCAATCTTGCCTGACCAACATTGACTTTTTGAGCCGCGCCGCAAACCGTCGGCTCATTTCGAACGGTGTTTCAATATCTTTCACATATACTTGATTGGTATAATTCTGGAGTTGCTTGATTTTTTCGACAAATTTAGTATTCACAATCGTAGATCGATGAATCCGGATGAACTCATTTTCCGGTAAAATATCCTGCCAGTCCTTCAGGGTTTTGGTAACCAATTCCTTTTTAGCGTGATTAATAATAACGTATGAGTAATTCCCTTCCGCCAAAATACATTTAATCGAACTAATTTTCACAAACTTATATGCATCGTCCACCATGAGGTAGAGCATATCATCTTCTGTCAGCGCCTGATTCGTTTGTCCCGGTTTGCTTCGCCGACTGGCAATTATTCGGCGGATTGTCATATCCAGCCGCTCTTTACTGATTGGCTTGAGCAAATAATCAATGGCATTCACCTCAAACGCCTTAATGGCGTATTGATCATATGCCGTTATAAATACAACATCGCAGTTTATTTTCACACAATCAAACAATTCAAATCCCAATTTGCCGGGCATCTGAATATCCAGAAAGATAACATCAGGTTTCGCTTCATCCACCAACAGCGCCGCACGATCGACATTTTCAGCCTCTCCTA
The DNA here is from genome assembly GCA_016931935.1 of Candidatus Zhuqueibacterota bacterium. Lineage (GTDB taxonomy): Bacteria > Zhuqueibacterota > Zhuqueibacteria > Thermofontimicrobiales > Thiofontviventaceae > Thiofontivivens. The sequence continues at coordinate 17,411 of JAFGDW010000355.1, forward strand.
CAATATCGATATTGGAATACGCACGCAAAAGTGTAATCATCTCTTCACGTACAAGCCACTCGTCATCAACGATAATCGCCTTCAGTTTGTTATCACTGCTCATGTTATTTGATCCACCAGATTTGAAGTTACATTCCCATGCTCACACATTAGAATTGGAGTTTATTTCAGGAAATTACATATTGCTAATCCACAAATAATAAATCATTAAAAATGTTCAAACTACAAAATTTAATACACATCACGGCGGTACGCCGGTACGAGACGATAGGCTCAGCCGTCGTATGAATTCATTTTATACTGCTCACAAAGTCGTTCTGTGATTGTCCTTACATTCTCCTCCATTCGAAGGAGGAAATTCAGATGATTTTCACAAAAATGGAATCTCAAAACAACTTTGATACAAGTATACTACCTGAGTAGATACGATAATTTAAAATTCGCTGTCGTCAGTACGAAGTAAGCTCGCTTTGCTAAAATTATTAAACTGAAGTACGGTGTTTTCTTCAACGCCTCGTAGTTGATCTGTGGTATTGCATAGAAATTGATAACAAAAATTATAAGAACAACTACGGATTTAGGTGTGTTTATAATAGCATTGATGCAATTCAATTTAATCCTGTTATTATGCTCTTTAATAGTACAATATTCTAGCTATCACGTTTTGGGACAAACAACCTAAATTTTTATCTAATATACGATCGAATGAATAACAAAAGCAACTTAAAATTGCCGGAGCAATTTTCAGAATAAAATTCAGGATCAGGAAATTTTAGCAAATGTGTATTTAAAATGCAAATAACTGTCCGGCTGCCTAACACATTATGATATTTTAATTATTGAAATTAACTCAATCACTCAAAATCTGTTTATTTATCAATTCAATTTTCAAGTAAATTAGACAATATGGATTCCCGTTAATGCCTTCCAACACAATGTATACGCTCAAATTTACCCATGGCACATTGTTTGAATAATCTTATTCACAGTATACTTTAAAGAGATTAAACCAATCGAGGAGTGATAAAATGAAACAAGCATTAATTATTATGACAATCGGCCTGATGTTATCATTTAGCTCGCAGGCATTTTCTACACCGACGACGTTCGTTACATCTGGTGATTATTGGCAGTACCAAACCCTATCGTTTGATTTGCGACCTATCTGGAATTCCGTCACCTACACTACTTTTAACTGGAATAATAATAACTGGCAAGATGGCCAAGCTGCATTTGGTAATCCTTACTCAGCTGGTTTTCCTTACAATACGTACTGGCAAGCAGGTACCGATTTAGCATTAAAAACAGAATTTGAAATTACCGGCAATCTAAACAGTGTTATATTGAATGTCGCTTCCGATAATGGATTTATTGTGTTTATTAATGGCGTTCAAGTCGCAAAAGAATGGGCAGATGGATACACGAGTTATTGGGAATATACTAAAACGCCGTCAACCACACCATTTCAATTTGGTTTAAATACCATTTCTGTATTCGCCGAAGACAATGGTGGCGCTACATTTTTTGATTTACAATTAGGTGGCGACGTTTCGCCTATCCCCGAACCAGCCAGTGTTGCGCTTATGGGCATTGGTTTTATTTCAATGGGTTTGTTAGGTTATTATCGACGGAAAAAATAGGACTTTAAAAAATATATAAATCTAAATGAATGCCTGTCAATTATAGTTGACAGGCTTTTTTTGTTGATGCACTTTGATTTACCTCGCACAAAATTCTTCTTTGAAATATTACATTTTTTTAGTACCTTCTAAACAACCGCAATCAAAAACCTGCATTAATATGGAGCATAACTTTCGATATTTTATATTGTTCAGTTACCGGCATGCGATTACAAATTGTCGCATGACTGAATAATTATTGATTCTACAAACTACGGAGGAGGTTTCATGCCCGCTTTTTCTCGAAACAGGCAAATCGCTATTATTGCGATGACGCTGTTGCTTGTTTTCGGCATTGCTTACTCAGCATCTGCGCAATATGCTGTTGGTGACAAGGTCATCAATTTTAAGCTACGCGATTTAGATGATCATTTTGTGATGCTGAATCAGTTCACCGGAAAAATTATTGTCCTCAATTTCTTTGCTACGTGGTGAGGTTCCTGCAATTCGGAGGCTCCGGATTTAGAAAGCAATATTTGGCAAAGTTATCAGGACAAAAATGTGCAGGTTATTGCTGTGGATCTGCAGGAAAATGCAGCTCAGGTCAAGTCATGGGCGATCTCAAAACAGTTGAGTTATCCCATTCTGCTTGACAACTCTGGTTCTATTTGGAATCAGTACGGCATGGGGTATATTCCCCACAATGTCATTATCGATCAGAATTTTATCGTGCAATATACAAATTACGACTACGAAGAAGCAAAACTGATTCGTATTATCGACTCGTTAATTCCGACTGCTGTGGACAAAAACGATGCGAATGAAAAGCCAGTTGGCTTTGCGTTGCACCAGAATTATCCCAATCCCTTTAATTCGTCCACAGAAATTTCTTATGATCTGCCGGTATCAACACACATTACCCTGAAAATTTATGACATTTTAGGGAAAGAAATTCGAACCCTGGTCAATGAAACACAACCGGCCAATCATTACAAAATCAACTGGGATGGAAAAAACAGCGCAGGTAATGATGTGCCAAGCGGTATATATTTTTACCGGATGACAGCGCCGACTTTTTCTCAAACTCAAAAGCTATCGATGATGCGATAACTAAAAAATCCGAAATGATCACCCTTCTCAGGAAATATGAACATTTTACTTGTTCGTGAGAAGGGTGTTTTATTATCTATCCTATCGTATTCATGTTTTTTCAGGAGTTAAAAATGTTAACTCTAATCAAGCGATGCTTCATACTGTATGTTTTTTTCGCGATGACTTCAACGACAGTCTTCTGCCAGTCAAAAACAGATAACGCAAAGGCACCAAATTTCTTCATCCGTGATATTAACGGTAAACGTGTTGAACTTTCCCAATTGTTGGAAAAAGGACCCGTATTAGTTAATTTTTGGGCGCTTTGGTGTATCCCGTGCCTGAAAGAATTGCCGCATCTGAACAAATTAGCCGAACGCTATCGCGATCAGGGACTCACGGTATTGACAATAAATCAGGATGATCCGTCGAGCGAGAACAAAGTAAAGCCATTTATGAAAGGAAAACGTTACACATTTCAGGTGGCTATCGATAAAGATAAAGAGTTGTGGCGATCATTTAAAATTGTGGCATTACCGACTTTATTTTTAATCGACCAGAACGGTACCATTTCATACACACATACCGGCTATCGTCCCGGCGATGAAAAAGAACTGACACTGGAAGTCGATAAACTCATGCAGAATCGTTCACATTCGATGGAGAATCAGCAATGAAAATTCAATTCACCTGTCTTATTTTGTTACTGCTATCAACCGTTTCCTTTTCAAATGTCAATAATGTGCAGTTTCAGGCATCGAATCGCATGGAATATCGGCTTGAGGATAAAACCAAAAATGAAACCTTCAACGACTGGCTGGATGTCGATTATTCCATCGATTATTTCACAACCGGCTTGCGGGTCGAAAAACACCAACCATCGCCATATTCTGGGAACTCCGCCGATCAGATCAGTCAGCGTTATTTCCAATTCCAAAAAGACGGTGTAAAACTACGTGTGGGGAATTTTTATCGCCGATTGGGCAAAGGAATTATATTTCAATCGTTTGAATTACGTAACGTGGCTCTGGACAGGATTCAACAAAGTTTTGTGCTCGACCGAAATGTGGATGGTTTGCTATTGGAAATTTCCAAACCAACTTACGATGCCGCACTATTTTCGGGTAAACCTGTCTGGTTAAATGGCGATATTGTTCGCGGTGGTGAAATGCAGTACCATGTGTTTGATCGGATTCTTGTTGGCGGTAGTTATCTGCGCGTCAATTCAACGGATTTCGATGGGGATTTTCACACGGAACTGCGCTCCGGTCAAATGGGTTTCTCACTCGCCAATATGGATATTTACGCGGAGTACGCTAAAAAACAAGCGCCAATCGACCGGGCAACACCGGGCGAAGCATTCTATTTATCAACCAATCTATACGGATCAAATTTTGGGATCAGTTTTGAGTATAAAGATTATGATCAATTCCTGTTGCCCTTTAATAATCCACCGACGCTTGTAAAGGAGCATTTTGTCACGTTACTGAATCGCCACACCCACGCCATTTACGCCAACGACGAAGTTGGATTCCAGTTCGAGGCTGTGTATTCGCCCTGGGAATCCACATCGTTTACCGGAAACTTTGCGCAATCCGGAAATCATGCCGGTGATGATATTTTCAAATTTCAGGAATTGTACGGTGAGTGGAAACAATATATCGGTGAAAAATTAGCCACAAGATTAATGGCCGATGACAGCTTCGATAAAATTGTGGGCGATAAAAGCCGAAAGACAGCGGCTGCCGAGGTAGATTTTTTTATTAATGAACGTCACAGCATTTTGCTTGATGTCCAATTGCAATCAATCGAAAAAACATATGGCGATATAAAGTATAACAATCAACTTTTTATTGTTGCATATTCAATCGCGCCAGCTATTACCGCAGGTATCCAGTTTGAACATACAACAGATGACGCATCGAAAGAAAAAAACTGGACGACTGTGAACTTAATTATAAAAATTAATCAGAATCACGATTTGTTTGTTACGTATGGAGGGCGCAGAGCCGGTCTGGTTTGTTCAGGAGGATATTGTCAACGCTTGCCGGAATTTAAGGGACTGGAAATTCGCTTGAATAGCCGGTTTTGACAGAACAGCAGAGTAGATAAAGAGATGGGGAGACATGATGAGTGGGAGAAAATGAATCGTTTTTTTTATCTCTGCATCTCCTTGTCACCTTGTCTCCCAATTGTGGCGTTCGTGTTCTTATATGGCAATGCCCTACAATATCATCTTCAAATATCTGTGAACGGTTGCACAGATAGATATTCATAAAAATCATATTCAATCACTATTTTAAGGAATAACAAGACTCACAATAAAATACAGCTTTGGTTTATACCTGGACGTTTTTTTTCCGTAAGGTTATAATACTAATTCCTAAGACGATGACCGCCAGGGCAATGCCTCCATAAAGTATTATTGGCATGAAGTTCAATTCGTCAATAGCACTCGTTTCTATAATCGGCGGCTGAACATGCTCACGCGTTCTTTGAAGTAACGATTCAATCGTCGGATCATCGGGCACCAGTACATTTAATTTTTCAAAAACATTCACCGCACCATCCCAATCATCTTTTGCGATTAACGCGAGGCCAGCCTGATGCAGCGAATCAACCAGCACCGCCAACGCCTCGGCGGAAGTCGGCGTAAAGCGTGCTTTTTCTTCCTGCTGCTCTACTTTATCCCGAATACTCATAATCAAAGCAGTAATATTTTTACTTGTTGGGTCCAGACGCTGAACTCGCTCAAATGCCGCCAACGCAATTTTATACTGCTGCATATTAAGCGCTTCGGTCCCCTCCTTGTAGTATTGAGTGATCAATGCTTCCATACTTTCGCGTTCTGCTGCTGCTCGTGCTTGTTGTAATTTCAATGCCGCATCCCGGTAATTACTATCAATTTTCACCGCTTTATCGAACGCTTCGACTGCTTTCTGCCATTTCTGATTATTCGATGCAGCCACGCCTTCTGCATATAATACATTTAATAATTTTTCTGTTTCAAATGTTCTGTTCCGTTGCTGCAACTGGCTTAATCTGTTGCGTGCATCTTTATAATTTGGGTCCTGATTCACTATTAGCTCAAACAGCGTTATCGCCTGACTGTAATTACCTTCAGTTACTGACGCGATGGCCTGATTATAAATCTTATCAAGCGAGTTTTCCTGATGTTCTGTCGAACGCGCTTGTCGATTCAATTCAGCAAGCCGTTGCTCCACATCTTCGTAACCGGGAGATTTCCTGTTTAATTCTTCATAAATTGATTTTGCAGCCGCCAAATTTCCTTGAGTTTCCAACCGACGTGCTTCACGATATTGGCTTTCCATGTCAATTCGGCTTTGAACAACCGTTATTAAATTTTTATATTCATTTTTAAGTTTCGGATTAATATTTTTGGCGCGTTTCAGTTCGGCCAGTGCATTTTCATATCGCTCTGTTCGGTATAACACTTTGGCTAATTCAAGTGCAAACAGACCTTCCAGCGTATTATCCTTCGACAAATACAAAGCATCGCGCAACACCTTCTCACTTTCACCCAATTTCAAATTTTCTGCAAGAACAACACTAAGCTCATACATAATTTGAAGCTTCAACTGCAATTTCAACATATCCGGTTCGGCCTCTAATGCAAGTTGAAAATAATTTTCAGCATTTCGAAAATCACCTATCGATTTATAGGTGTGGCCTAAATTGTACAATGCTTCGGTAAAATGTGGATCGATTTGAATTGCTTTTTTGTAGGCGTTAATTTTGCCCTGCGTTGTTTGTTCATTTACACCCAACCGAAACCAATTGACCGCATCCTGACTGTTCGATTGGGCGAATGTGTTTCCGATAAAAAATACCTGAATGCAAATTACGATTAGACAAAATGTGATGCTTATTTTTTGCATAACAAAATTCCTTTTATAATATCAACGACTGTAATGGTATATGTTCTATGTGCCCCCCAATCAGGCATTTATTCTGCCTCATATCCTGTTTTCGACTCAGCTCAAGATGATTTTATTCAGCATGTAAATGCGATACAACCGCATGTATTTCTTAAATAGTATGATGCTACTTTACCACAATAAAACCTTTTCGGAACCTATATTTAAAAAGAAGCTTCCAGTATACCGGAAACCGTACGCACATAATCATTTCCAAACGGGAACTCATTATGATCATTTTCAAGCAAATTAATCGCTGAAAATCCAAACCGGATGCGTTGATTAATAGCATATCCCGCATACAAATTCATGTTAAAATGAGCCGGTACGGTAACCAGGCCTGGATATTGTCCCGGTTGGGCAATTGTCCACTTGGTGCGACTGGCAAAAAATCCCCACATATTAAAAAAGAAACCTTTTCCAGGTGTTCGTTGAATTGAGAAACTGACTTTGCTTTTTGGAGACGCTTCTTCAAATGCCAGGCTTTTTTCGTCATCACTGATACGTTCATACGCATACGATGATTGTAGCCGCCAGAAATTCCAAAAAAGCCAACCGATTTCAAGTTCACCGCCATAGCTCATTGATTTTCCACCATTGGCGAACGTTATCAATGTTTCACTCAAATTGTTGAAGTAGATAAAATCAGAAATATTTTGCCGGAACCAATCGAAACTAATAATTAATCTATTATCTGCCAGTAATGCTCGGTAGCCACCTTCAAATGCAATTGCCTTTTCTGGCTTCAAATTGGTGCTTCCGCGAACTCTGGCATTTCCGAATTGGGAAATAACATAATATTCCACCAGCGAAGGCGAACGAAAACCCTGCGAAACAGAAATCCGGAAACTATGTGTCGGAGATGGGGTTAGAACAAGTGCGGCTCGTAATGGTTTTTCTGTCGTCGTCATAGGTTTGCTATCAATACGTCCGCCAAGGGTTAATGAAATATGGTCCGACATTCGAAGTTGATCCTGCAGGTAAATCGAATATTGTTCAATCATTCGATCAAGGTCCATAGTGACATTTCCTTTGAATGCATCACGTTGGAATACCGTACCCGCAACAAATGTATTTCGACTCCCAATATTACCGGCATACTCAAGCGAATACTGGAACAAAGAATTGTCCATATCCACAACGAAATTACCACCCATTCCGGTACTCTTATAATTAATTAGATTATAATAGCCCTGGAATTTGAGATTTTTTGCCCTCAAATTAACTTTGGTGTAGGATAACTCCGTTTTTGAACGCACTGGCATTGCATAAAATCCCCATGGCAAAAACTGATCTTCTTCAGCCTTGCCGGTTCCAACATCGAATGACAAGGCAACGTCTTCATCTAACTGCATTTCCAGGAATGCTCTTCCCCGTCGGTTTTGCATCGCGGACATTTGTGCATTCTGCGCCGCACCAAACATGCTTCCACTCCCGCTGACACTATACGCAATTTCGTTTTTGACGCCATTATAGGAGAGTTCGGTTATTGAAGTGTTTTTTGTGCCAAGAAAAGTACGTACATGCACTCCTTGTGAAAAACGAGGATGTTTGGTTGTAATATTCACAACACCATTCACTGCATTTGCCCCGTACAATGAACCGGATGGTCCACGTATTATTTCCACGCTTTGTACATCCTGCAAGCCGATCGGGAACGTATTCCAGAAAACAGTTCCGAAAAAAGTGGTATATACAATTCGGTTATCAATCAGAACCAATGTTCGGTTGGAATAAAGTCGATTAAATCCACGCGGATTAATGTTTAAACTGCTGGTATGGGTTGCAAACACATCAACGCCAGGTGTTAAGCGAAAAAGGTCAGCGAAATTGTACTGTCCGTACTTTGTCACCTGATCTTCCTGAATTGCAGTAATTGCTGAAGGAGCTTCGATAAGCGTTTGCAATGTTCGTGTTGCTGAAACAACTTCAACTTCGCCAAACGAAAAACTGCTGGTATTGATAGCAGCCTCAGCGTCTGCGATATCCACTTCAGCGACTTCTTTAGTGCTTGAATTTTCATCTGAAAACGCATTATTAAATTCATCGGATGCAACCGAACTTCCCATTTGAACATCATCAACAACTGTGGAATTTTGAGTTGCTATTGTGTCTTGTTCCACAACTTGAATTTCCGGTACATCTTCGACAACTGCTTTGTCCTGCAAAATATAGTCTTGCTCGGAGTTGTACTTGATGGGGGTGAAACTGCCATTCGACATAATGATGTTGGCTTCACACTCTGAGATAATTAGATTCCGCAATACCGGTGCAACATTTCCTACGCTGATCGGTGTTTGGCAATAACGAATTATAACATGCTGCAACCAGCTACGCTGATCCGGATCATCCGTATGAAATTGAACTCCTCGCCAATCAACCTCACTTGGAACGTGCCCCTTACGGGCATTCGTGAAATAGTAAAAATCACGATCATCGATCGATGTAAAAATAATCCGATTATTCTCCGTTCCAATTGCTTGCAAATTACCATACACATTTATTGAAAAATTACCAAGAAACCGAACAATCACACCGGGTTCGATAATCAGAATTTTTCCGGCAGGAACTTCCACATCGCCGGTCACAATATAGGGACTTTCAGCGTAAACCCATCGTCCGAATTGCGGACCGTTGGCTTCAGCCGCATGAAGCACAGTATCCGGAAAACCGCACAATACAACAACAGTTAGAACCAGTAATAATTGAGCTTTAATACTTACGACTCGTTTTTTCATGACATCATTCCTTGATTTCGTGGTAATTATATCGATACAATTTATCTATTCTAACAATACGAATGAATTGTTGAAATAATCGACTTCGACTCCGCGCAGGCTGAAGAGCACACTTCACGGTGAGTCCCGCCACGGTGGGAAACCGTGATAACTCGTTAAATTTTAACTTATCGTTATTTTCAATTGGTCATTCATATTAACAGGTATTTATTACAATTGGAATGAAAATGTGCGATTTATTTTATTTGTCAATCGCTTAAAAATTATCCATATTCAGATTTATTGGGAACCAATTCTTTTATGGATGAGGATCGGATTCCGATTCACGATTCCGACTATTTGAAAGGATGCAGAAGCACCAATTTCACGTCTGTTTCTGCTTGTTCGTCCGGCGGTCTTTAGGAGTTTTAATTAATGAACGTTGCGCTTGGATGTAGTCAGGACAAACTAAAACCTTGAAGCATATCTGTTTTTGAATTGTCGCATTTCGACTTATGGAACGTTTAAGCAAAACTCTTCACCGTCCATCACACAGCAGCTTACATGGTTATAGATGCTTATCCCCCAAATAGAAAGAGACGGGCGATTCGCTTTCACTGAAAATTACAACTCCCGTACTCTCTCAATATTTTATCGCTACTATCCCATATATAGAATGCAATAAAATCGATTTCAGCGGAAGTAAATGAATAGTCAACAATGAATCAGTTCGCTTGCTATCCGCTTGCACATGCGGTTATATATACATCCATTTACGCTGGCTTGCGGAAAACCGGCACAAATGACAGGTGTACAATTTTGGGGTTTTTGGAAAAATATGCCAGCCATGGAGATTGATTGCGGACTAAAAACATACGGAGAATTCGGATAAATGCATGACCGTCGACTAATTTAGCTGGAGACAAGATGAAACCGATTACACTCTCGGTTCAACAAATAAATTCATGACGAAGCATGGTGCGACTCCGAAGCGCTCAACAACAGTACATAAATCGATGAAGTTTTTGGATTTGCTTCTTTATGTATGAGTTCAATACTTCGTGTGAATTTCGATCCTTATTTTCCGGCAAAGGTAGCGGATGCAGCTCAACATCCGCTACCTATCTGTTTATTGAATGGCGTCAACTTTTTCTGTTTGTTTGGTTTGTTTACGATAACCGGTCAGTTCGTACTCAGGCTGTAGGTGGGAGGTCTGTGCACCGTCGAAGACGGTTCGGTTCCGATCAATCCAATATGCCCAGGCAATTAGTAGCCATTGCGATATTCCAATATAGGCAATCGGCCCGGCAGATTCCGGTGGCGGACCAACGAGATTCATAATATGAATTAGTGCCAGGAAAACAAGCAATCCCCACAAGCCGAGACTGCCTGACTTGTTCTTCGCACGTGTCACCCGAAGATAAAGAAACGCGCCAATGACAAATATCAGGCTTTCCGCCAGTACGGTGAGAAATACCGAATTCCACAAACCGAGACCAACCTTTATGTTGCTCCAGGGTACCAAAGCTAAATCCGGCCGATGAACGATTAAATCGAGAATCCAGTGACTTAGCACCAGACTGCCCAGTATCAACGCATTTTTTACATTCTTGCGGATTCCGTAATAGATCAGGCCAAACAATACGGCCCAAATAATAACACCCAATATACTATGGGTGAACGGATAATATATAAAATTAAGTGGCGTGTATGCAGTGTTGCCGGGTTCAATGGCCACACGTTCCCAACCCGCTAACAAAAAAACGGCCACAATAAATCAACAAACTGGGCAGCCAAAAATAATGTTCCCAGCGATGGCGCCGCGGCGATTTTCTTGGCGCCCAAACCGACTCCGAAATGTCCGATAAACATTTATATTCTCCTTAATTTTATTCATAAAAACCAATACTATATATCGCGTCCCCTTTCTTTTTTTTCAGTTAACCTAACCATCGCTATCAGGCCCACTCGAACCTGTAAGTCGCGCCAGATCCAGCACATGCTCCAATTCGTGTTCGGGCAACAGGTGTTGTTCCTTCAGTACCTGACGAATTGTTTTGTTTGAATTGTGTGCCTGTTTGGCAATTTCCACAGCCCGGTCGTAACCAATGCGAGGAGCCAGCGCTGTAGCAAATGCCAGGCTATTTTCAACATATGCAGCCGTTCGTTCGGCATTGACTTCGATATAATTGACACACTGTGTCGAAAGATTACGGGCGCCGTTAGCGAGTAGTTTTATTGATTCCAATAAATGTCTGGCCATCATTGGCATCATCACATTCAGTTCGAAATTACCATGCTGACCACCGATGGTGATGGCCGTATCGTTACCCATCACTGTTGCACACAACATCATCACCGATTCCGGAATCACCGGATTCACTTTTCCGGGCATAATTGAGCTGCCGGGTTGTAACGCTGGTAGCGTTATCTCGCCGATTCCGCACCGAGGTCCCGAACTTAACCAGCGTAAATCATTGGCGATTTTCATCAGGCTGACGGCTACGGTTTTGAGTTGCCCGCTGGTTTCGACAAGGGCATCCCGCGTTGCCAGTGCTTCAAATCTGTTTGGCGCTGCGACAAATCGAATGCCCGTATAATTGGATATTTTGTCAATCGCCAATTCTGCAAACTGAGGATCAGCGTTTAATCCTGTCCCAACCGCAGTTCCGCCAAGCGCCAATTCCCGGAGATGCAGCCGGACACTTTTTATGCGTTGAATTCCATGCTCAATTTGCGACGCATAGCCACTGAACTCCTGTCCCAATCGTATAGGGACTGCATCCTGCAAATGCGTACGTCCGATTTTGAAGATATTGTGAAACGCATTTGCTTTCTGTGTTAGCGTTTCATGTAACAATTTCAAATCAGTGATCAATTTTTTTTCAATCATTTCCAATGCTGCAATGTGAATACTTGAAGGAAATACATCATTGCTGGATTGACATTTGTTCACATGATCATTCGGATGAACCGGATTTTTCGTGCCGATTTTCCCCCCTAATATTTCAATCGCCCGGTTGGCAATAATTTCATTGGCATTCATATTGGTCGATGTACCAGAGCCTGTCTGATAAACATCCACAATAAAATCATCATCAAATTCGCCGTCGATCACTTCATGGGCTGCTGTAATTATTGCGTTGCCGACTGATTCATCAAGTAAGCCAAGCTGCATATTACTGACAGCAGCCGCCCATTTTACAATCCCGAGCGAGCGAATCATCTCTCGGTTCATTCTTAAATTGCTTATAGGGAAGTTATCAAAGGCACGTTTTGTTTGTGCACCGTAATATGCTTGTTGCGGTACCTTCACTGCGCCAAGCGAATCGGTTTCAATTCGGTATCCATTCATCATATTTTCCCCTATAAGATTAATAAAATCCATTAATCGTTGTTTGCTATTCAATTCATGTGGTTACGGAATCAGGTAAACAGTACCAACCTCAATGAGTCGTCCTTGAAAAAGGCCATTACAATAACCTATCAAAAATCAAATCTTTTACTTGCTTCAATATACAACCCATTTTAGACTTCCGAAGTTTTGGAGACTTCGGAAGTCTTTTTTTAACGAAATTCATTAAAACGCGCAATTTGCGGGACAAACAAAAATCGCATTAGTAACTGAGAAATTATTTTCTGACATTTTTTGGCAGAAAATGTTAAAACATATTTTAGACAGGATTTCACGGATTCACAGGA
>JAFGDW010000356.1 GCA_016931935.1 Candidatus Zhuqueibacterota bacterium
AAAGGTGAAATGTCAAACGTAATAAAAAACTCAGATCAGATTTTTTACGTCTCACATCTCATCCCGCCATCGGCGGGAACGTTTCACATGCGGCTTTGCCGCGCTAGGTGAAAATTAAAAAAAAGCCAGATCAAAATTTCGACCTGGCTTATGATTGAGGTAGGAATGTTTATTTTTTCTTGATGACGATATTGCCGCTGCTGGTTTTTAGATTGATAAGATCACCACCGCCGTTTATTTTACTATTGGCTTTTATGATAATATCACGCCCCTCCGTTATCGATTCTTTTGTAAGGTCAAAATCGGATGTAATATCAAAATCATCGCGATAGTCCGAACGAGAGATATAGATTTCGGCGCTAATGGTCGCTGGTAATTTTGCCGGAATTGTCAATTCAATATCGCCGCCAGATGATCGTAAATCCACATGGTGATCTTTGGAAAAATCAGTCAGCGTCATTTCAGCTTCAACATCTCCTCCAGAAGTGGAACCTTCAATGAAACCCTGGATTTGATGCAATACCAGGTCTCCACCGGATGTGGCTGCTTCAATACCCATCATTACATTCATCGCTTCAATATCTCCGCCGGATGTATGAGCCGAGACGTTACCGCCAATGTTCTGCAATCTGACATCTCCCCCGGATGTGCTTACGCTGATTGAACCTTGCGAGCCCATAACTTCAATATCGCCGCCGGAGGTGTGGGCATCGACTTCTGCGCCGACATTGGTCAAATTCACATCACCACCGGATGTGTATGCTTTTACATATGCTTTATTGTTTGTCACTGAAATATTGCCACCGGATGTTTTTGCATCAATTGGCCCATCCACATCACGAATGGTGACATCGCCACCGGATGTTTTAACATTAACCTGTTGTTTGGTTTTGATGACCTCGACATCGCCACCGGAAGTTTTGGCGTTGACTATGCCATCAATATTTGTGATTTTAATATCCCCACCGGATGTATTTAAATCGACTTTACCTGCCAGATTTGCTACTGTTATATCGCCGCCGCGGGTATTGATTTTTATATCAAACTTTACCGGCACTTTAATTGTAAATCGGCTGCTGATATACGAACGGGATACATTCGGCCCACTGATTTCAATGATATTCCCGCGTTGCACATAAGCAGATTCAACATCTTTTAACACGGCTTCTGCTTCGGTTTGTGTGTAGACATCCATTTTCCGGATTTCGTGTACCTGGACAGTGTTGTTTGACCAGGTCATAACATCGACATCACCATTAATATCCTGCATGACTAATGAGCCACCTGGCTTGACGTCAAAACTTTTGTCGATTTCAGCCACAAAATAGCGTCCCTCTTTATGCAGTTCCTGGCTGAAACAAAGTGCTAATGGAATTAAGAGAACGGGAGTTAAAGAAATTGCTTGTAAAAAACGTTTACTTTGTTTCATAATATATTACCTCCTGAAAAATTATTATCAGTTTTCTTTTCGCTCAATCCGCGAACGAGTCGTGAGTTCATCTGCTTTATATTGCACATATTCATTGCTATCCTTCCGAGCCGCATTTATTATTAAGGAAGTTGCATCCGGATCGTCAAACCGGCCCAGACCATCGATTGCTTCGTTCCGGATCGCGCTGTTTTCGTCAGTTAGTAGCGCACGCGTTAGCGCGTTAATAATCAGGTCCTTTGTATTACTTTGAATTGGCAGTGTATTCAACAATCGGATGGCTTTCATGCGAACGCCCGGATTTGTATCGGCTTCCAGCGCATGAATTAACGCATCCAATAACGGTAATGTGATTGATTTGATGTCTGACATGAGATTGACAGTTTTCAGACGGACATTCGGCCGATCTGCATCCAATAATGCGTCTGAAAGTAATTTTTGGACTTCGGGTGAATCGATGTTTCGTTCAACCAGCGATTCCTGAATATTGTAAACACGCAGCATAACTTTCCGGGTGGTCGGATTATAATTAACAATATCAATGGGTTCAAAATTATGGTTTGCCTGAATCGAAGCAATATCCACAGCATTCGTCGTAACACCATTGAATTGTGGTATTATTTTGCTCCCAATGAATATACCTAATATGACCGAAACGGCAATTGCGACTGGTCTTAACCACGGTTCGTATTCCATCAGCAACAAGCTTTTTAACTTCTCAATCCAGGCAGGCGTGTTATTTCGACTCTTAATATACAATAGCCGTTGATGTAATTCTTCCCGATCTGGTTTCAGATATTCATCGTTTACCTGCAATTGCGGCTTTTGATCAAGCAGGCCGATTATCTGTCGGGCTTCTTCAGCATCCAACTGGCAGGATGCGCACGTTTTCATGTGCGCTTTCAATTGGTGTTGCTGGCCCGGATCCAGCTCACTGTAGGCAGCCAACCAGATCCATTCATGAAATGGTTTACATTTTTTCATGACTCGTGATCCTCATATAATTCTTGCAATTGCACTTTCATTTTTTGTGTCGCCCGGAACAGGTAGTTTTTTACAGTACCATCCGAATAACCTAACATGTCAGCAATTTCCGACAACTTGTATTCATGATAATGTCGAAGCACAAACACTGCCCGTTGTTTCGGAGACAAACTTGATATTGCTTCTTGAATGTGTGAATTCAATTCTGCATTGAGTACCGACTGATCCGGTTGGGATTCGTTCGATCGGGCATTGTCGTTAATTTGATTGTTATCCAGTTCGTTAAATTCATCAAACTGAAACCGGGAACGTGACTTACGGAAATTAATACAGGTATTGATAGCGATTCGATATACCCATGTTTCAAATTTACTATCTTGTCTGAATTTCTTTATAGCAGTAAAAACCTTCACAAACACATCTTGATAGATATCGCGTGCATCTTCCGAGTTGTTTACCATATTGTAGATAAGCGCCATTACCTGTGCGTCATACCGATAAATTAGCTGTTCGAACGCCTGAATATTGCCACGTTGGGCTTTAGCGATGAGTATGTGTTCCTGTTCCGGCATCTTGTTTCCTGTTTGTTCAAATAATTAGACAACGGATGCAGAAAATGGTTTGCATGTAATCTGCATTTTTTATAGTGTGCACTATTTTCAGGTAAGATGCAAGAAAAATTCATGATACATAGCGCTAATTCTCACAAAATTATTAAAAATTTACTTGACATTTATAATTATTTTAGCTATTTTGGGAACAAAATAAGACCAAATGAGTACTATTTGATAAACAACAGAATTTGGTCTATCATAAAGAAGAATGGAAGAGTATGATGCGGTTTAGTCGTAAAGTCGAATACGCGTTAATTGCTTTGGTATACATGTCTCAGAAAACCAACGGAGATTTAACGACTGCTCGGGAATTATCCGAACGGTACGATATTTCTTTGGAGCTTATCGGAAAATTACTGCAAAGTTTGTCCAAGGCGAAAATAATTATTTCGACACAGGGAGTGAAAGGGGGATATGCACTTCAACAAACTCCCGAAAAAGTAAATATAAATGATGTCATTCAGGCTGTTGATGGTCCGATACATATGACAAGATGCTTAAAGAAGAGCAAAAATGAGAAATGTGAGCGTGAAGAATTTTGCAATATTAAACACAAAATGGGTGATATTCAAAAACATATTATTGAATTTTTAGGTGGAATTTCTTTGAAGGAATTTGCAAGTCGAGTTCCTGCTGCATAAAAATTTTTAAAGTTATACAAGACTAAAAAAGTCTTATTTGAATAATGTTTAGGAGATATATTATGGCTGCTACTGAATCGATTATGATGCCACTGGGTACAAAAGCGCCAAGCTTCAAGTTGCATGATGTTGTTTCCAATACGAATAAATCACTAACCGACATTAAGTCGGACAAGGTAACTGTAGTGATGTTTATTTGCAATCACTGTCCGTACGTAAAAAATATACAAAAAGGATTGGTTGATCTGACAAATGAATACCTTAAAAAAGGCGTGTCTTTTGTGGCGATTAATCCCAATGATCCCGAAAAATATCCGGCGGATTCACCGGAAAAAATGAAGGAAGATGCCGATCGATTGGGTTATCCGTTCCCGTATTTATTTGATGAAACTCAGGAGGTAGCGAAAGCATATGGCGCAGTTTGTACGCCGGAGTTTTATGCTTTTGATGGCGAATTGAAATGTGCCTATCGCGGTCAATTCGATGACTCGCGACCGCACAATGGTATGCCAGTCACCGGAGTTGATCTGCGTAAAGCGCTTGATGCAATTTTAACCGGGGATTCTGTCAATCCCGATCAAAAGCCTAGTTTGGGTTGCAGTATTAAATGGAAGAATTGATACTGTTTCTTGTTCCTCTCATGGCCCCTCGGGGTATGCTGGACCCCGATGGGTTGTTTAAAAGAATTAATGAATAGTATTAACGGAGTTTAGGATATGCCGACGAAAGAAGATGTAATGATTGAGCTTGAAGATGTGTATGATCCTGAATTGATGGTAAATATTGTCGACCTGGGACTTGTTTATGATGTTATTGTAAATGATAAGGCAGTTGTAGTTAAAATGACATTAACAAGTCCGGGGTGTCCGGTGGGGCCGATTATCGAGCGTGATATCGTTGAGCATGTGAAAATGCTAGACGATGTGGAAAGTGCGGCTGTGCAGATCGTCTGGAGTCCGCCGTGGAGTCCGGAGATGATGAGTGATGCAGCGAAGCTTGAGTTGGGGTACGCGATTTATTAAAACGTTTTTCAGTAGGATTTGTCGGATTGATAGGTAGATCCTGTTTATCACCTTATTCCTGCAGTCTTGTCTGTCATAAAATGAAACCAATGAGTAGTAAGGAGTAGAAAATCATGGCTGAACAAATGGAATTCAAAATAGAGAATTTGCACGCGAATGTGGAAGGCAAACCGATTCTCAAAGGTGTTAATTTAACGATGCGCACCGGCGAAACCCACGCGTTGATGGGGCCTAACGGTTCAGGAAAAAGTACGCTGGCAAATGTTATTATGGGACATCCCAAATATGAAGTGACCGAAGGACGCATTCTGGTGAATGATATCAATATTCTTGATCTCGAAGCCGATGAACGTTCACATCTCGGGCTGTTTTTGGCGTTCCAATATCCGGTGGAAATTTCCGGTGTGACAGTTACAAAATTCCTGAAACGGGCGTTGGAATCCAAATATGCCGCGGCCAGTAATGGCAAGCGTTTTCAGGCAAAAGAATTTATTAATGAATTAAGAGAGAATGTGGAATTTCTGGATTTGGATATGAAATTTGTGAATCGTTATTTGAATGAAGGATTTTCCGGTGGCGAAAAGAAACGAATGGAAGTTTTGCAGATGTTGATGTTAAAACCAAAATTTGCAATTCTCGACGAAACTGATTCCGGTTTGGACATCGACGCTATCAAAGTTGTGTCAAAGGGTGTTAACAAGCTAAAGGGCCCGGATATGGGGACAGTAGTGATCACCCATTATCAGCGGATTCTCAATTATGTGAAACCGGACTATGTGCACATTCTTTATCTTGGGCAAGTGGTCACATCGGGTGGTCCGGAAATGGTAACGCTGCTGGAAGAGCAGGGGTACGATTGGGTGAAAGAAAAGTACGGTGAACTTCAGGCAGCATAACGAAAAGGATGAATCCCATGAATAATCAAGAATTCAATATCGGTATTGCAACCGATACATATAAATTCGGTTTCTCCGATCCTGAAAAATCGGTGTTTAAAACTCAAAAAGGATTATCGGAAACCGTCGTTCGGCAGATTTCCGAACGTAAAAATGAACCGCAGTGGATGACCGATTTTCGGCTGCGTTCACTGAAAATGTTCTATAAGAAGAACATGCCCAATTGGGGCGCCGATCTTTCGAAAATAAATTTTGATAATATATACTATTATGTAAAGCCGGTTGATGCGCAAGGACGTAGTTGGGACGATGTGCCGAGTGATATTAAAAATACGTTCGACCGATTAGGTATTCCTGAAGCTGAACGGAAGTTTCTCGCCGGCGTTGGCGCACAATATGATTCTGAAGTGGTTTATCATAATATAAAGGAAGAATTGGCAGCGAAAGGAGTTATTTTTGTTGATCCGGAAACTGCAGTGCGTGATTATCCCGATTTGGTAAAGGAATATTTTGGCACCATCATACCACCGGCAGATAATAAGTTTGCCGCGTTAAACAGCGCTGTCTGGTCCGGCGGAAGTTTTGTGTATGTGCCCAAAGGAGTAAAAGTGGATATTCCGTTGCAGGCATACTTCCGCATCAATGCCCAAAATATGGGACAGTTTGAACGCACTCTTATAATTGCCGACGAGGGCAGTTTCGTGCACTATGTGGAAGGCTGTACAGCTCCGATTTACACAACGGATTCGCTTCATAGCGCTGTTGTGGAAATTATAGCCAAGAAAGATGCCCGCGTTCGTTATTCTACAATTCAGAA
Organism: Candidatus Zhuqueibacterota bacterium; assembly: GCA_016931935.1. Taxonomy (GTDB): domain Bacteria; phylum Zhuqueibacterota; class Zhuqueibacteria; order Thermofontimicrobiales; family Thiofontviventaceae; genus Thiofontivivens. The sequence continues at coordinate 6,404 of JAFGDW010000356.1, forward strand.
CTGGTCAGGCGATGTTTATAATCTCGTGACCAAGCGGGCAGTGGCATATGAAGGCGCTACTGTGGAATGGGTGGACGGCAATATCGGGAGTAAAATCACCATGAAATATCCATCCGTTTATTTGATGGGCAGAGGCGCTCACGGTGAAGTACTTTCAATCGCATTTGCCGGCAAAGGCCAGCATCAGGATACCGGTGGGAAAGTGGTTCATGTCGCCAGCGATACATCATCGGTAATCACTTCCAAATCCATCAGCAAGGATGGCGGTCGCGCCGGTTACCGTGGCCTAATGAAAGTCCACGCCGGGCTGCACAATATCAAATCGCATGTGGTTTGTGATGCATTGATTCTCGATGAAAAATCCCGTAGCGATACCTATCCGTACATTGAAATCGATTCCAACGACGTATCAATCGAGCATGAAGCCCGCGTTAGCAAGATTAGTGAGGAGCAATTATTTTATCTGATGAGCCGGGGACTAAATGAGCATGAAGCCTCGATGATGATCGTCAACGGATTTATCGAACCATTGATAAAGCAACTGCCAATGGAATATGCGGTCGAGTTGAATCGTTTAATTGAATTGGAAATGGAAGGTAGTGTGGGGTAAACGGAGAATGGAAAAACGGAAAATGTAGAACGGAGAACGGGGAACGAAGATAAAGAAAAATAGTATGCGTGAACTTTGTTGAATAGGATTGTGTTATCTTTATTATTATTTTCGTTTTCCTTGTTCCGTTTTCCGTGCTCTTTTCTTTCTGTTCCATTTTTCGTTCTCCCTTCTATCGGCAAATAGATGGCGGTTGCAATCAGAATTGACTGTAACCGCCGCGGGAACTGATGATTCACCAGAAAGGACTTGAAATAAAATGAGTACACATATAATGGACTATTATGTTGAAGAACAATTGAATGATTTACTGGGAAAGCGTGATGAGCCAGAATGGATGCAGCAATTTCGGCAACGTGCTTACGGAGAATATGTAAAGCAACCCTGGCCTTCCACGACAGATGAGGCATGGCGACGGACAAATATTTCACATATTGATTTTCCGAGCTATGAACCCCTCAACGGCCGTGTTGAACCCGAGCCATTGCGCACGGAAGAGCAGAGTGCTGCTTATAGTGGTGAAATTACATTTCACGGTTCACGATCGGCGACCGGTTATTTGACACAATCAGCAGAGCGTCAGAAAATTATTTTCTCATCACTGGAAGATGCGGTGCACAACCATTCGGATTTAGTGCAAACATATTTCATGAAAAATAGACTTGCACCCGAACAGGGGAAATTTCAATCGCTTCATGCCGCGTTTTGGACGCATGGTGTGTTTTTATATGTACCCGAATTTGTGGAAGTGGATTTGCCAATTCGCATTATCTTTGAAGAAAGTGGTTATCGCAAAGCAAGTTTACCGCATGTATTGATAATTCTTGAACGCGGCTCCAAGGTGCGGCTGCAACATTTTATTCGTAGTTTGGACATGGATGAACGATTGCGCAATGCCGTTGTAAGTATAAATGTTGCTGACGGAGCTTCGCTGGAATACACGGAAATTCAGAATTTGAATTCAGAAACGTATAATTTTCTGAATGGTAACATTAGTATCGGGCGAGATGCATCGGTGCATACGCTTGTTGCCGCATTTGGCAGTAAGCTGACGAAACATGTATTAACAAGCGATCTGATAGGAACGGGTGCGCATGCGAAGTTGCAGGGTATCTACTTTGCCGATCAGTATCAACATATCGATTTGGAGACCTTGCAACAGCACGAAGCGCCACACGCCACCAGTAATTTGCTGTACAAGGGTGCAGTCAAGGATCGGGCGCATGCAATCTATCAGGGAATGATAAAGGTTTACCCCGATGCCCAATTAACAGATGCATATCAGATGAACAAAAATTTGCTGCTGAACGATCAGGCACACGCCGATTCCATTCCCAGTCTGGAAATTGAAGCAAATGATGTGAAATGCAGCCATGGTTCGACTGTTGGTAAAGTCAACGATGAAGAACTATTTTATTTGATGTCACGCGGATTATCGGCGACAGATGCCAAACAAATGATCGTAACCGGTTTTTTTGAGGATATTCTGAACGATCAGCCTCAGGATGTCCGGGAGCTATTGAGTGCATCAATCGAGAAAGAGTTAGCTGAATTGTAAATCTTTCTCATGTATTACCGAACTATGGTAGATCTATTCAGCGTAAAAATACGGTAACTATTCAGTCGGGTTGTCATTCCGGTTTTCTCACACAAAACCAGTGTGAGAAAACCGGAATGACAGATGGCTGAATAGGTACAAAATATGAAATATAATTATCGAGCTGATTAATTGTTATGGGCGGCTTGTCTCCCAAAGGGTAAAATAAAAAAGTGATAATGGTGATGGTTGACAAATAATGATGTGGAACAGGCTTGTACTTCATGAACGACGGCATAGTGTGGAAGGGTTTTATTGTGTGCGTTGCTGTTTGTTGGATATTTTGGTTTAGGCGTTACTCTTCGATGAATACCGATTTTTCATGAACAAATAGTCCTGCTTATATGACCACATTATTTTTATTCACAAAAAAAGGGGCTAATTATGGATGTCTTATATGGAATTTTATCATGGGGTTCTCCCCTCGGTCTTGCGGCATTTTTTTCTTTTCGACTAGTGGAGCGGGTATTTTCTTTTGGGGATTATCCCGTTTAATCAAAAGCAATATGAAGGATAAAGAAGAATAAACCTGGCCACCTGTTCCATCGTTTTTGGTTGATGACTTCCCATAACAATAGGATTCACAGGACGCTAATCGCGCTGGTGACTCTGATGATTAGCGGTTAGTATTTTAATCATTAGCTTTAAAAAATAGTTTGAATAGGACATAATAAATAACACAACTCGGAGTACAAGAATTAAAAATATCAATAATATAGCGATATAAAGAAATAACGGCTAATAACCAATGGTTTTATTTTACCTATAAAGCGATGATGAGCTTCCCGCGCGTTTTTTGCGCGGGTTAGTTCAATCATTATTTAGGCCGCATCCCTTTAGCAGAGACG
>JAFGDW010000357.1 GCA_016931935.1 Candidatus Zhuqueibacterota bacterium
CAAATCCTGTGAATCCGTGAAATCCTGTCTAAAATATGTTTTAACATTTACTGCCAAAAAATGTCAGAAAATAATTTCTCAGTTACTGAGGTTATCGAAGGGCTCACTGTGAAGATCGGACTTCAGCCTGAGCGCAGTCGATGGCGATTCGTTCTACTGGTTATTCATATTAATCTTTGAATATAAAAATTTAGATATTGAACAAACCAGGTTTCTCAAAGAGACCTGGTTTATGTAGATTTTTTAGCTGTACAAAAATTTGTCTTTACTTCTCATAAATTAATGTTTTCCTCATGTCCAAATCAAAAAAGAAAAAACACTACGTACCTGTTGCTCCTGCAAAATCTCAAATTTCGCCCGAATTAAAGAGAGTATTTTCTGTTATTGCGTTGCTGATTCCTGTGATTTTTATTCTGTTGCTCGAAGGCGGACTCCGTCTGTTCAATTATGGCGGCGACACACGTTTATTCATTGATGGTCCTGATGAACTACCACAGTACTATCGCTGCAATCCTGACGTGGGCAAGCGTTATTTTTTTACACAAAATACCGTACCCAATCCTCCAAAGGATTTGTTCCTGAAAACCAAACCGCAGAATGGCTACCGTATTTTTGTGATGGGCGGTTCAACCACGGCAGGTTTTCCGTACGGCAACAATATCATGTTTTCCCGTATTCTGCATCAACGTTTAAATGATGCATTTCCCAAACGACATATCGAAGTGATCAATACGGCTATGTCCGCGGTGAACAGTTACACATTACTTGATTTTATGGATGAAATTTTCGACAAACAGCCGGATGCAATTTTAATATATGCTGGTCACAACGAATACTATGGCGCAATGGGAGTTGCTTCGATGGAATCGTTGGGGAAATTCCGTTGGGGTGTGAAAGCGTTTTTAGCGATGCAGAATTTCCGGATTTATCGATTGATGCGTGATTTTGTCGGAACACTAAAGGCAATGATTGGTAAGTCCATCCACAGCGGCGATGAACTTGATCCAACAAATACGTTAATGGCACGGATCGTCGGGAGCGAATCGATACCATATGGAAGTCCCGCATATGAGCTGGGCAATAAGCAGTATCGTGAAAATCTGGATGAAATACTGGGCAAAGCGAAAAACGCAGGTGTGCCGGTTATTATAAGCGAGCTAGTGTGCAATCTCCATGACCAACAGCCGTTTGTTTCCATCGATGAAATTGATAGTTTGTCGGCGAATCATCAATTCAAAATCGCGTTATCAATGGAACGTGATCATCAATATGATCGCGCCAAACAGGCGTTTTACCGTGCCAAAGATCTGGATGCACTCAGGTTTCGGGCAAGTGAAGATATAAACGCGATTATTCATGAGTTAGCAGACAAGTATGCAGATCCGGTTGTGCCGATGAAGTCAATATTCGAACAGGCATCGCCCAACAGATTCATTGGCAATAATTTGATATTTGAGCATCTGCATCCAAACATCGATGGTTACTTTTTGCTGGCCGATGGATTTTTTAATGCAATGCGGGAAAATCATTTCATTGGAAATGATTGGGATGAATCGTTAATTCAATCAGCACAAGCGTACCATCAAACATGGCCGATTACCGCGTTAGATAGCGTGTATGCAAACCTGACCATTTTTCATTTAAAAGGCGGCTGGCCGTTCAAATCAAAATCAACGGTAAACCGGTCGCTAATTGATTATAAACCGAAAAATGTTGTCGAATCGGTGGCGCTTAAATCACTCATGGATCCCGATATTAGCCTGGAACTGGCGCATGTTAAACTGGCGGAATATTATCAGCAACAGGGAGACATTGAAGCTGCCGGCCAGGAATATGCTGCCTTGATGTATACGATTCCATATGAGGACGATTTTGTCAAAAAGGCGTGTGAATCGTTCATGCATGTGGGCAAGGAAGATCGGGCGCTGATGTTGCTGGAAAGCTCATTGCGCTATAAGCCGTCGTCATATGCCAGTAAAATGGCAGCGACATTTTTATTGAAGGCAAACAGAGTTAATGAAGCCATTCCTTACCTGGAACAGACAGTTGCATTACAGCCGACCGATTCACAAATGCTTTTCAATTTAACCCAGGCTTACATCTACTGTGGACATATTAAACAAGCAATGGATTCCTTTCAAACTCTAAAACGCATCGAACCGAATTCTGCCCACATTGGCAGAATTGAACAATTATTGGCACGGTTGAAAAATCGGCAATAGGTAAACAGAAAGTAATATGGATATTCGAGAGCGTTTTTAAACTTTTGTGCAATTATAATAGTATAATTTCTCAACCTTGTCAGAACAGCAGTACATTATAAATCAACCTGGTACGGAATCGAAAAATTTTATATTATCTGTAAATAAGCCTATTCTAAAAACCACCCCATGTCCAGTTTCATTTATCTAACTTTATTAATGTTGACAGACTGGAAATTGCAGTAATGAACATAAATTTGAACCTATTATGTCTTATAAAACAATTAGTAAAATTTGTGAAATTCGTGGTGAAATGCTTTTTAGAGTAGACTAATAAATAAAATTTCAGGAGTCGTTCGTACCTTATGCAAAATAATATGAAAACAACAGCCATTCTCGGCATATCCGCCTATTACCATGATAGCGCTGCATGTTTGGTGCGAGATGGCCAGATAATCGCCGCCGCTCAGGAAGAGCGTTTTACACGTAAAAAGCATGACCACGAATTTCCAATTAACGCCATTAATTATTGTTTGGAAAATGCCGGGATCAATGGGAGCGAACTGGATTGCGTGGCATTTTATGATAAGCCGTTCCTCAAATTCGAGCGAATACTGGAAACATATCTGTCTTACGCACCCGTTGGTTTTCTGTCATTCATCAAAGCTATGCCGCTTTGGATCAAGCAAAAGGTATGGATTAAAGACCTGATTAGTGATAAACTCGACTACGATGGCACATTTGTATTTCCGGAACATCACGAATCGCATGCCGCTTCTGCATTTTTCCCGTCACCGTTTCAGAATGCCGCGTTTCTCACTATCGATGGTGTTGGCGAATGGACGACCACCAGTTATGGAATCGGTAAAAGCAATTCAATTCGAATTATCGCTGATATAAAATTTCCTCACTCAATTGGATTGCTTTATTCGGCGTTCACATATTATACAGGTTTTAAAGTTAATTCCGGTGAATATAAAGTGATGGGCCTGGCGCCCTACGGCGAGCCAAAATATAAACAACTGATTCTGGATAATCTGATTGATTTAAAGGATGATGGCTCCTATCAGATGAATATGGATTATTTCGATTACTGCGCCGGCCTGACAATGACCAATCGAAAGTTTAACAAATTATTTGGCGGTCCGCCACGGAAGCCGGAGTCCAAACTCACGCAACGTGATATGGATTTGGCTCGGTCGGTGCAAGATGTAATTGAAGAAGTTGTGCTACGGATGGCGCGTCATGTAGGCAAAGAGACCGGTCAAAAAAAACTCTGCCTGGCAGGGGGCGTGGCACTAAACTGTGTGGCTAACGGTCGATTGCTGCGTGAAGGCACATTTGATGACATCTGGATACAGCCTGCAGCCGGTGATGCCGGTGGCGCGATTGGAGCAGCATTGTTTGCCTGGTACCAGTACATGAAAAACGACCGTGCAGTGAATGGCAATCGCGACACGCAAAGTGGCTCTTACCTGGGGCCGGAATTCAGTGATGATGAAATTCTTGATTATTTAAAAGCACACCAAATTCCCTATAAAAGATTGACGACCGAGTCGATACCCAAAACAATTGCTGATTTGATTGCTGATGAAAAAGTAATCGGCTGGTTTGAAGGACGGATGGAATTTGGTCCGCGTGCGCTTGGTGGCAGGTCGATTATCGGCGACGCGAGATCCCCAAAGATGCAGGAAAACATGAACCTGAAAATTAAATTCCGCGAAAGTTTTCGTCCGTTTGCACCATCAGTCCTGGCTGATCGTGTGTCCGATTATTTTGAAATCGACCGTCCCAGTCCATACATGTTGTTAGTAGCGCCAGTACAAAAAAATCGGCAGAAAGCTATGTCCGTCGAGCAAACGCAGTTGTTCGGACTGGATAAACTAAAAGTCCCTCGATCCGACATTCCTGCAGTCACGCATGTGGATTATTCGGCGCGTATTCAAACCGTGCATCAGGAAACCAATCCACTTTATTACGCTCTAATTAACCAATTCAACCAGGATCATGGTTGTGGTGTGATTATTAATACGTCGTTCAACGTGCGCGGTGAACCAATTGTCTGTACACCGGAGGATGCATTCCGTTGTTTTATGCGCACCCATATGGATTACTTGATAATCGGTAGCTATCTGCTCGATAAAACTGAGCAGGCACCGCTGGAAAACGATAGTGACTGGCAAAAGGAGTTTGAACTCGACTGATGTTGCTTGATGAGATAAAATCAATTGAGAGCTCGAAAAAAGAGCAGAAGAAATTTGGAATCAGTGTGGGCATTGCACTGCTGGTAATCGGTGTGTTAATGTTTTTTCTGAAAAAGGAATCATATCCGTATTTCACCGGGATTGGCGGTGGATTGTTGCTATCGGGCTGGCTTATTCCGGGATTGTTAAAATATCCGTATATCGCCTGGATGACATTTGCCGCAATTATGGGCTGGTTTATGACACGGCTTATTTTAAGTGTATTATTTTATGTTGTGTTCACACTGATCGGTAGATTAGCACGACTGTTTGGCAAGCAATTTCTGGTATTACGACCGGAAAAAAATAAGACTAGCTATTGGAATTACCATGACGAAAGAATGAAAGAACCGGATGAATATGAACGGCAGTTTTGATGCTTATGGAGAGCAATCATTCCTTATATTTTACTGTAAATGAGAATAATGTGGTTCTGCCGCGAGTAACGAGGCAGAGCCTTGTTCCCTGCATTTCCAGTCAGAGACTGGGAACGATTTTTTTTTCATAGCGAAATTGAATCCGTAAATGAAAGAACATAATTTTATGAAAATTTTATACTGTTTCAAGGGAGAAGGAAATGGGTAAAGTATCAGTCATGCAGGAATTTTGGCAGTTTCTGAAGGTTCGGAAAAAATGGTGGTTGGCTCCGATTATTATCTTTTTAGTGTTACTCGGAGCATTTATTGTGCTATCCCAGGGGTCAGCGATTGCGCCACTGATTTACACACTGTTTTAGTGATTCGGGATAGGGTCACTGTCGATGAGAGGCAGGCATTACACCTAAGCAGGGAGAAAAGCGCATGGCGTTATGCGTCATGCGCTACATTATTGGATTATACTTCAAACGGTCATATTTCAAATAAACTTATTGAGTGGCTAATTCAATGCCGATCCTTAATCGCTATTGGTTGTTGGCCATTAGCTAAAAGCCAAAGGCCAACAGCGACCGATATTACGTTCATAGATTGGATAATTTAAATGTTCAATTGGCAGTGTTCAGTCTAATACATAAAACACCCGCTATTTTTTTTGATCTGTTTACAACCTCTCAAACTTTATGTCTCTCGTGTTTACTTTTTTTAAGGTTCCACAAATCCGCTGCGTTTCAGGAATGTGAACATTTTCGTTTCCTCCTTTGCCGGACGATCATTTCTGCCCAGCCATTTGCTAAATAGCCAGTCAAGATAATTTTTACACCCCTGAGCTTCCCAATCGTCTCTCAACCCCAAATGTTTAGTTTTATCGTTATATGCGTTATTAATCATTTCCAGATCGACCGTTGTTAAGGAATGATATTTATCATGATGAATAACTCCAACACCATCCAACCGACCTTTCCGGTATTCCGGTTCATGGTTGGGATATCCCAGCACAAGCGCGATTAATGGGTAACAATGTTCATTTGGAAGTTCAAGAATATCCCAAACGCGTTGCATATCGCCACGGTGAATACCGTTTGTCAGCAACGAATCAATTCCCAGAGACTTGGCGGCGATAACCGCGGTTTGGGCAGCAAGAATTGTATTGGTACTGCCAGTGATGAATGATGTCATGTCTCCCGGAATATATTGATGTCCCAAATGACTTGCGCTGGCTTTCAGGCGATTGTAATCAACACAATATACTAACAAGCGGCTACCAGTGTACCCGGTTAACTTTTGAATAATATCGCGATTCTTCACAACGATGATTGAATATGTCTGCATAGCGGATGAATTAGCAGCCTGCACGGATGCATACAGGATTGTCTCAAGGTCTCGATCAGAAATGTCCGTTTCGTTGAAATCACCATGGATAGTACGCATGCTATGTATTGTTTCCAGAGTTTCGTTCATATTCAATGCTGGTTGATCGTTACTGGCAACAGCCGGTGTTTTTCGAGTAAAAAGTGATATGAGTGATAAGCTACTTCCGAGTGCCAGTAATTTTTTAAAAGCGTGTCGACGAGTTATGTGTGTTATCATTGGATTGCTCCTTTTTGAAACGTAAGAAAAATTTTCTGGTCAATTGTGCAAAGTGATGATGTCTGTTAGAGTTTTGCTACCGCTTAACTATCCTCAAGGTTAAGCACCATACTACAAACTATATTTAAATTTGAAAGAGTGTAATATTGCTATTGTCCGTTAAGATTATACACAATTGTTAATAAAAATTCAACCATAAACTGATATGCTGATTAAGCCCCTGGAATAACAACTGATTTTTTCGGATGAGTAACTGAAAAAATTCACTTATAAAATCCTTGATTAATTCGATAAAAAGTGATATTTTGAAAGCACTGATAAAACGACTGAATCGACCAGCACTGAATTGGAATAGAAATTGTATATGAAATCTCTCGATACTCCCAATCACAAACCGTTAATTACCCGAAATCTTCATACCCATCAATGGTACTGCCTGCATGCTGATGGTACCGTCGATGATTTCTGTCGATACGCCCAAAAAATAAATATGACAATGATTGGAATGTCTGATCATGTCCCTATGCCTCATGATCCGGTTGATGATGATCGGATGTCCATGGAGCAGTTGGATGACTATAGCACTGCTATCGATCAGGCAAAGCTGGATTACCCGGACCTCATCGTCTTGAAAGGCATGGAGTGCGAAGCCTTATCTGCGTTTTACCAATATTATCGCGACGAATTACTGATAAAACGAGAATTCGATTACCTGGCGTGCGCCATTCATTATGTTGATGTAAATGGTACCAGGCTCAACCTGTTTGAAGATTCGCTTGATGTGAAAGGCTTGCGTGCATTTGTCGATCATTTTGTCAATGCACTGGAAGCCGATTTGTTCACCTTTATGGTCCACCCCGATCTTTTTGGTTTTACATATCCCAATTGGGATGCTAATGTCGAAGCCTGCGTCCGCGACATGATGCAGGCCGCAGTGGCGTATGATATGCCATTGGAGATTAACAGTAAGGGATTCAGACGGCCCCAAATTCAAACGAATAATGGTATGCGTTACCGTTACCCCTGGTTCCAATATTGGGAAGTGGCTGCTGAGTATAATATTCGTGTACTTATAAATACGGATGCCCATCGTCCATCCGAACTTGATGCAACAGTTGCTGAAGCCAGGGCGCTTAAGGATAGATATGGATTGCGGGAAATTTCCGACGAAGCAATTCTCGCACGAATGTGTGAACTTGCTCAACGGAATCGGGTAAGCGTGAAACCTGGTAGCACAAGGTCCGACGTTTCAAAGAAAACACGCGGAGTTTGCGTATAATTCAACCTGATGGCAATAATTTCATTACACAACCTAAATGGAGGGCAATTTATGAAAATGAAGTCGAGTATTTACCTGATTGTCGCTATTGTTATAATCGCACTTATCGGTACCATGCTGATCGCCAAGGACAATAAGAAAGCGGATGAAACGATCACTTGTCCTGTCAGCGGTGAGACTATTGCTAAATCAGAAGCAAAAGGTCCGGTCAGTTACAGCGGAACAGATTACTACTTCTGCTGTAATTCATGCATGAAAAAATTCAAAGAAAATCCTGAAAAATTTGTTAAAGATGCCAATGAGCTAAAAACCATTTGCTGCGGTGGCATGACATTCGACAAGGAAAAAGCACTCAAATCGACATTCGAAGGTCAGGATTATTACTTCTGCAGCGACAAGTGCAAGGAAAAATTCGACAAAGATCCAAAAGCATATCTTGAAAAAGTGAAGGCTGCCAAGGAACAAGCTGGTTGTGCGAAGTCTGCTGACTGTGCAAAAAAATGTGGCGCTGAAAATGCAAAGGCCTGCTATGAGAAGAAGTAACTCAACATATCCTCGCTGCTGAAGACGACATGAGAAACCCGTTAGGAATCCTCGGTATGGATTGTTAACGGGTTTTTTTTATCTTCTCAATGAATGATGGTGCATAATGCTGATATGTTGACTTTTCGAATCTATGTTAGCGAGTCTAATGGAAGTGAAACGTTAAACATGGGATGTGAGACGAAAAAAAAAGTCATACAATGTTCAAATATTGGAGCGCAATACATTGCTGAATATCAGAACACATTTGTCCGTATTGCTATGCGCTATGCATCCTGCAATTTCTTACATAACTGATTCTTATTACCTGACACCTGTCAAACCGCTTTAAGGAGAGCTGTATGATTTGGTTTAATAATCTTGTAGCCCGAATTTTGCCATTTGTGCCGAAGCCGATTGTCGGTCTCTTTTCCCGCCAGTACATTGCCGGAGAAGCTTTGGATGACGCCATTCGAGCGATAAAGGAACTCAATGCGAACGGCATTTGTGCGACAATCGATTTGCTCGGTGAAGAAGTGAAACAACGATCTGATTCTGAGCTCGCATTAAAAACCTACATCTCAATACTTAATACGATCGCCAGTGAAGGCGTGGATGCTAATGTTTCGGTAAAGCCGACCCATATGGGATTGAAAATCGATAAAGAGTTCTGCTACCAAAATTTAAAAATTTTAGTGGAGTCTGCCAGACAGCATAATAATTTCATCCGGATTGATATGGAAGACTCATCCTGTGTGGATGATACGTTGGATATTTATGAACGCTTGCGCACGGACTACATAAATGTGGGCACCGTAATGCAAGCGTATTTGCGTCGTGCTGTGGATGATGTTAATCGGTTGATACCTAAACGCGCAAATCTACGCTTATGCAAAGGCGCCTATTATTGGGAAAAACGCGATGTTGTTTACAAAGATGGCGCTATCGTTAACCGTAGCTATGAGTATCTGCTGGAGAAATTATTGAGCCAGCAATGCTATGTTGGCATCGCCACCCATGATGAAAAGTTGGTATGGGCCGGACTGCGTCTGATCGATAAATATCAACTGACGCACGACCAATACGAATTCCAAATGCTTTATGGCGTCGATCCGGAACTGGCGCGCATTGTTACGCGCGATGGTCATAAGCTGCGGGTATATGTCCCATTTGGGAAAGAGTGGTTTGCTTATTCTGTCCGGCGACTGCGCGAAAATCCGAAAATGGTCAGTTATATTATGAAAAATACGGTGAACCGGATGTTTGGAATAAATCGATAATTTGATATTTTAAACAGCAGGTGCATCACGTCTTTATTTCGAGCAAGCACCTGCTTTTTATTTTGACGGGATTTACTGGATGAACATGATGATGATTGCGTGTCATTCGCTTTGTGTGCAAATTATGCACGATATGATTGCTTGATTTAACAACCATAGAAATATGACAGCCGGGTACGTTTAGAATTCGGAGTTTGTGATGAATGGCATTTCATTTGCAATAGAGTCAAGAGCAAAATTAGTCTAACGTTTTACCATAAAAGACGGAGGCAAAATGAGAAAATATGCCAACCATATTCTGATTTTCTTGATAATGCCCATTGCTGTTTTGGCGAATGATTTTGAAGTGGAGCCACTCATCACTGTACCTGGTAATAATCGTAATTTTTCCGTCGCATCCTATGGATTTTGGAGCTGGGATTATGAACAGAAAAATTATATTTGCTGGGAAAATCAGGTAGATAGTTCATTTACTATTTTTGTGAAACAGATTTGGCCGTTACAGGATACGACACTCATAGTGTATTCATCATATGAGCAGAATACAAATCCTGTGATTGCTTATGATTTTTACGGTGGATTTCGAGTTGTATGGCAATCATTTCGGAACGGAAAATGGCGATTGCTTTGTCGAGAATGGAAAAACGAACACTTTTCTGAAATTGCAATATTAACGGATACGCTATCTAATAGCATCCAGCCGACATTAAGTAGCTCGAGTCTGGCGTGGATTCAGGATGGGAAACTCATGTGTTTACGTGGGATGACAGATTTGTGGAGCATAGACAGCGTACAATGTTCGCATCCGAACATGTTTTGGGGTGATGGTTGGGATCCGTCAATTGTATATGAAAAAGGTGACAGTGCCCAAAAACAAATATTTTACACGCGATATATTGGACAGGTAAGGCAGAATCCACCCTATTGGGAAATCCATCAGCTAACCGAAGACGGCCACAACCTTGCACCAAGGTTTGGAGTCGAATACGACATTGCCTATCAGACGTTAGTCGACAATATTTGGAAAGCAAATTACTACTGGAATTTCCGGCCTGATGACCAAGGCAGACAAACTGAAAATCGGTACTGCAATTTCGAACATCCGGTTTTTTTTAGTTATCCCATCTTTACCGCAAAGCTAACAGCCTTTTCAAGTGGTTACTTTCTTGTGGTTGACTCGGATTCGCTTGGTGACAGGGACGTTTTTCTAGTTGATTGGGATGGTAATTTTATCGAGAATATCTCAAACTCGCGAGGAAACGATATAAAACCCATCGTTGTATATTGTTATACTGGTGATTACTATGACAAGCTCACACTAATTTGGGAGCATTACGAAAACGGAAAATCCGATATCTGGTGGGGATTAACCGATTACTATCGTATTCGTGGGGATGTGGCAACAAATAATTTAAATATTCCTAATTTTGTTCTTCACCCAAACTACCCCAATCCTTTTAATAGTAGCACAATAATCCGGTATGAGTTGAACCAGACTGCACACGTACGCGTAGAAATTTATAATCCGGGCGGTCAATTGATCGCGCAGCTCGTCGATCAAAATCAGGAAAAAGGCACGCATGCTGTAAGGTGGAATCCAGCGAATATTAGCTCGGGTCTTTATTTTTATATTTTGTGGGTGGAAGGCAGTCAAACAATTCGAAAATGCTTATATGTAAAATAGTGATTCAGTAAAATTATTACCATCGGTTTTTTACACCGATTACCGATGACCGATCACTGATTACACCTGCTTTTTAACACTAAAAATTGTTACAACACCTCGTCAAAATGCCGGAGTGATTGCACCATATTACTCTTCCGGTTCGTCTTCCACAATAATGATTCCGAATGTCCGGTTACCGATGGAAAATCCGGTCATGACCGTACCACGGATTGTCAGGCGTTCACCGTGTTTCGCCACCTGACTGGCGGGCTTCACCCAAATGTCGTCCGAGCCGTCATCGATTTTACAGAAGCCCTTTTCGATGAATGGCAGCGCCAGCACCTGAATGACTTCCCCGGAAACAATCACCTGTTTATGATTGTAGAATTCAGCTTCATCCTTGATTGTTTGAATATGATAGGGTCGTGTAATGGCACACGCGCTGACTACTAACAGGATAATCAGCAACACTATTCGTTGCATTCGATTCTCTCCTTTGGTTTCTTCACCAATTTCTTAAATTTCTGTTCCGACTTACGCAGTGTGGCTTTGGTTTCGTCAATCACCATCGGAATTGAAATCATCCCATCAGCAGCTAAATGCGTTAAATAGCCAAATGCGGTCGACAAGTAAAATTCAAATCCCATCGCTCTGACATGAAAGTTAATGAATAATGGAATCAGTAACAACGGCAGAGGCAGTACGAATGCGGCAATTCGCGTGTGTAAAAATCCACGATGCTTAAAGATAATTCCGGTTGAAGCAAACAGGCCAACCCCGGCAGCCCATCCGTAATATCGATATGAAATTAGCAGGATGAGCAGAATCACGATGATAGAATAAATGATCCGTTGTGATTTGCTTTTCATATCAATATCCGGAAATAATGCGCCAATATAACACAGGGCGAAGCTTAATGGAATCCGCCACAAATTATGAAGGATATCGAGCCATTGCCCATGTTCACGCCAGATTATGATTGGCAGTGTAAATACTATTGTCAGGAAAGCTGAGCGGAAACCGGCTGTTGAGTGTCCGTTAAAATCTGTCATAATTTTGATTAATGAATTATTTTAATTGAATGTGAAACCTGAATTTTAAGACCAATTATCAGAATTAATATATGCGTTTTATACAGGCGCAAAATCGTAGATAAGGGTGACCTCACGTGAGAAGCAAAACGTTTTGCATTAATAATCAGTATGGCGGTCACTTGATTTATTAAAATTGGAAGTTACATTTTTGAAATTTAGGTAATATACGAAGATTAATAATCGATGTCAATCGATAAGATAGAGAATTGCTGGGAATGTTATATGGCAATGATGTGTGACAGAATTCCTTTAAAATGTAATGACTTTCCAATCAGTTTGCAGATAATCGGTCAATGGTTTTCCCATAGGTTTAACATCGATTCCCATGGCACGCAGATTTTCGGAGATAGAGTAGTGATCTGCACACGCTACGCATGCTTCGACAATAATGCCATCCTGTAGCATGGCGTGGATTTTCTCCTGCAATGCATTATCCTGTGAAAGCAAGCGAGCGGATGGCCCCCATACAATCAGCCGAACATCGTCAAACCAATTATTTTGCTTGGCAGCGTGGGTGTACATCAGGCATACGTTATTGGCAACTTCGGGATCACCGCTTGTCCATACCACGGCGAGCTTGCTCCGGGGACCGTTATTGTCTTCACGTAAGTAGATGTTTATCGAGTGAATAATCGTGCTGATAATAAATATAGTCAGCACGATTTTTAACAATAGAAACAGGTGACGACGTGTTTTGGGATCAAATTTGTTGAAAGTATTGAACATTCCGAATGCTTGTTTTATCATTCGCTGCCTTTTTTTATTAACCGACAACGCTTTTCATAGGCTGCACGGGTAATACGAACGTCCTCCAGGAAAAGCGGTAGTTCTTCCATTAATAGCGCCTGTGGACCATCCACCAGCGCTTTGGATGGCTCAGGATGGAAATCAACCAGCACCATATTGGCGCCAGCAATGACACCCTGAGCGGTTGCGTGGAACAGATCGAGTAATCCGTCCGGCGATTTTTCACGCGATCCGACCGAGTGCGACGGATCGATGCACACTGGCATGCGGGTTAATCGTTTCAGTACCGGCACATGTGTAAAGTCGACCATATTCCGATGGGGTTCGCCGAATGATGTTTTCATACCACGCAGGCAAAAAATAACGTTGGCGTTGCCTTCGCTCGCCAGATATTCAGCGGCGTTCAACGATTCATCCAGTGTAATGCCGAATCCGCGTTTCAGCAACACCGGCAGTTCCTGTTGGCGGCCGATAGCTTTTAGCAGTTCGAAATTTTGGGTGTTGCGAGTGCCGACCTGGAGCATAACGCCGGTCGGATGGCCGGTTTGTTCCAGGCATTCCAGGATTTCATTCACATGATTTTCATGGGTTACTTCCATGGCGATGACTTTAATGTCATATTTCCCGGCAAGTTCGAATACATAGGGCAGACAGGCTTTGCCGTGTCCCTGAAAGGAATAAGGATTCGTACGCGGTTTATACGCGCCCATACGCGTGCACTGCTGTCCGTTTTCCTTGAGGGCTCGCATCATCAATTCCACATGTTCCGGTGTATCGACCGCACAAAGTCCGGCAAAGACATGAAGATTGTCCTGGCTGAAACGGATGCCATTATAATCAAAACCGACGTGCCGCATCTTATCGGAATGCCGACCAAGCACCCGATAGGCTTCGGAAATTTTAATAACCCGCTCAACTGCCGGTAAGGTGGCAATAAAATCACGATTCAATTTAGCGGTATCGCCGATCAGATAAATTTCGGTGAGCGTTTGTTGCTCACCTTTCACATGATGTTTGCGAACTTCAATGTTAGGAAGTTCATTCAGGTAGTGCCATGTTTGTTGAAACTCATTAGCATTCTCATCGGTGTTCGGATGCAAAATCACCAGCATTGTTGTTTTCCTCCCTGATGCAGTTGGATGCTGCATATATAAATGAATCTAATGGATAAAACATATTAATATGTGACATGATATCGAACAGTCACATTAATGATTGTGTTGATTTAATGCCTTCCATATAATTTTATGTCAATATGTGGATCACTAATCAACTTAATTGTCAATATATTGTATATGACCAATGACGGCATAGACTAAATCAACGCACTCATTAATCATTATTTTTCCCCGCATAAAGTCGTGATGCCTTTTCCGCAGATGTGACGATACCTTTGATCATCGCAGAACTGAAGCCTTCATGCTCCATCTGATTTAGCCCGGAAATCGTGACCCCGCGCGGCGTTGTGACTTTGTCAATTTCATGCTCGGGATGTTTGCCCTCGCTCAATACGAGCGATGCCGCACCTTTGGCGGTTTGAGCAGCAATTTTAAGCGCCACATCGGCGTGGAAACCAATTTCGATGCCACCCTGAGATGCAGCTCGAATGGCGCGTAAAAAGAACGCAATCCCGCACGCGCCCAACGCAGTGGCGGCGATCATATCTTCTTCCTTAATCACCAGGGTTTCGCCCACGGTGTTAAAAATTTTCGTGGCAATTTCCAGTGCGTTTTCATCGCCGTTTTCACTGGCAATGCAGGTCATTGATTGGCGTATCGCAATCGCCGTATTGGGCATCGCCCGGATGACAGTCACTGGACTATCAAGCTGCGCCAATATCTCTTTGATGCTGACACCGGTGACAACAGAGATTATGATGTGCCGGGCAGGATCGAGCGTTGATTTGATTTCCTGCAACAGCCCATTAATTTGTTGGGGCTCAACAGAGATTATCATCACATCGGTTTCCTTGACAGCATCTGTGTTGTCATAACGCACCGCGAATCCATAATGCTTGAGTGGCTTTAGCAAATCCCGACGCCGGTTCGTAACCAGAATATTGCCTGCTTCATAAATTCCGGCATCCACCAGCCCGTGGGCAATGGCAGAACCAAGATTTCCGGCGCCTAAAATGGCGATTGTTGATTTATCGCTCATAAAGTCCTTTCTGCTATGGTCGTATTCATGGCTAACGGCTGACGTAATAAGGTATATTCATCCGGCTCGAACGGCGACGGAATTTGGTATTCCAATCCGCCGTGGGCTTCTGTGACCGATTCACCATTGGATTTGCTGATCGCATCGATAGTTATTGTCACATTTTGATGCGGATGAATCCATTCGACGGTATCACCCAACTGCAAACGATTTTTTACGATGACAGTTGCCCTTCCGGTTGACGGATTGTAATCGATAACAATTCCAGCAAACCGATGGGTTGTTGGTAGCGAATCGCCATCGTCGTAATTGATTGCTGTGTGACGGGGATTGCGTTTCAAAAAACCACTGGTGAACGTCCGGTTGGATGTACTTGCCAGTTCCTTGAAATTGTTGCTGTCGAACGAGCGTCCGGCGATCAAATCATCAATCGCTCGTCGGTAGGCGCGCGCGGTGATAGCCGCATAGTAAAGTGACTTATTCCGGCCTTCGACTTTGAAACTGCATACACCGGCAGCCCGCAGTTCGGATAACAGTTCGATGGCGCATAAATCTTTGGAGTTCATGATGTAGGTGCCGTGTTCATCCTCATCAATTTCATATTCGGCATCGGCATAACGGCCTTCGTGCGGATTCGCTTCTTTTAGTCTGTAGTTCTCCTGAAGCGGTTTATAAACTTCACCATTTTCGGGCAAATTTTCGGTATCCAGTAACGAACCTTGTTCCACCGCAAGTTGATATTGCCAACGGCAGGAATTGGTGCATGTGCCCTGATTCGCGTCGCGAAGATTCAGATAATTGGAAATCAGGCAGCGTCCGGAATAGCTGATGCAAATTGCGCCGTGAACGAATGACTCCAGTTCAATATCCGGTACCCGGCTGCGAGTATCGGCAATCTCTTCAATCGTCAATTCGCGCGGTAAAATGATGCGCCGCACACCGAGGTCGCGCCAAAATTTAACGGTCGCCCAATTGGTGGCATTAGCCTGGGTTGATAAATGAATGACCGTTTCCGGCCGCGCTTGCAGAGACAGCTGAATCAGTCCAGGATCGGTCATGATGAATCCGTCCGGCTGCATGTCCGCCATCTCGTGAAACATTTCCATGAATTTGTCCACTTTTCGGTTATGGGCATAAATATTCATGGTCAAATAAATCTGTTTTCCCTGCTTGTGTGTATATTCAATTGCCGCCCGGATGGCATCGCGTTTAAATCCGTTTTCACGGGCTCGCAGCGAAAATACCGGCACGCCAGCGTATACAGCATCGGCGCCATAAGCAATTGCAAATTTTAATTTCTGAAAATTTCCTGCAGGCATTAATAATTCCGGCCGCAGTGTTGAATGACTCATTTAGCTACCTCAATTGTGACGATCGATAAATATACCGGATATTTCTCTAAAAATCAAGCAAAATGATCGGAGGAAAGGATTATTGGCCGGGGCACGTGGCTGTATCAAAAGTCTGAAAATGTTTAATTTTTTCATGCTGAGCGAAGTCGAAGCATATTGTTTTTGCGTATATTATCATCCTTCAACGAAGTATTATCCCGAGCTTGACGAAAGACTCAGGATGAAGCTGGAGTTGACTTTTGATACAGCCACACATATTGGCCGGTTAATATTCGATGACTTGAGGCTGATCAAGATTCAATGAATCTATTGCTTGCGTATAGCTTTGGAGATTTGATTTTCGATCATTCTGTCTACAAGCCCGGGAGCATACCGTTTGGCAATCCATGTCAGCTTCCCATCGAAACCCGGAATGATCATGAATTTTTTCCGTTTCATCCCTATTAGCAGTGAACGCGCGACTTTGTCAGGCGATGTCAGTTTGGCCATTTCCGAGACAGCCCTGGTTTCGGGGGGCTTGGTTTGATTTTCAATCGCGAAACCGGGTGTGTCGGTATCGGGCGGGCATAGAACAGAAATGTGAATGTTGTCACGCTTCAGCTCACTGCGCAGTCCTTCGGAAAGCCCGATAATAGCAAATTTGGATGCACAATAATCCGCATAGCCGAATACGCCCATAAATCCGATGATGGATGATGTATTCACAATATATCCCCGGCAGTATTGTTTCATGGCGGGCAAGACTGCTTTCACTGTATTCCACACACCTTTTAGATTGACTCGGATCGTCTCGTCAAATTGCTCGGTTGAGATATTATCGATGTAATTGGGAATCGCCCTGCCGGCGCAGTTGATCAGCACATCCGGAGCGCCGATCTCCTCAATCGTCCGATTGAATATATTCTGGACAGCAGCTTCGTCAGCGACATCCAGTTGCTCATATTGGATCCGTTGGTTGACATTTTGTTTTAAATTGGTTAGTTCCTGAGCAGCAAGCGTAAGTTGAGGCAACCGACGGGCGAAAATAGCAACATGCGCGCCTTCCAGACAAAATGCCCGGGCGACTGCCAGGCCGATGCCGCTGGAGCCACCGGTGATAAAAATAATCTTATCATGCCAGATTGATTTTTTCATGAATGGTCACATTAATGATTGTGTCTGTGGCTAGCATATTACTAACGAAGTGGTTTTGAGATTAATCCTTAATTTTTTCTCTTTCCCAAAGAGAGATTAAGAGAGATTTTATAAAACGAATCTCAAAACCACTTTGACAATAGTATTAATCGGTCAATCGTTCAATAATTTCCTTATGTTGTGGAAATTCATCAAGCAGCGAATTTCTGTCAGCCATTTCCAGATCGGCGAATTCGAAACCCGGAGCGACCATGCAGCCGACCAATGCATATGAATTCGGTTGTTCCACCGAGGCGCCAAACCAACAACCAGCCTGGACGCGTGCCTGGAAATGTTGATCCGCCGATACATCCGGTCCGATAATGATGGGTTCATACTTGCCGGCCGGTGTGATAACATGAACGGTGAGTGAGCTGCCTGCGTGGAAATACCATAATTCGTCCGATGCCAGTCGATGAAATTTGGATACCTGTCCGCTTTCCAACAAATAGTAAATCGATGTGTAAATCCGACGGTCTCCGGAGTAGTTCCCTCGTAATGCTTTAGCGGTAATTGTTTGTGACGAAGCAAAAATTTCGTTATAATACCCGCCTTCAGGATGAGCTTGCAGTTTTAATTGTTCAATTAGTTGGGCAGCGTCTGCTTGCATGTTTTCCTCGAATTGTGATTAGATAAAATAAACTCAATTTTATTAGGCACAATATAGGCGATACCGAAGTAAATGTCAAGTACAAACCCGGTATTTCCCAAATAACTGGTTTGTGCTAGTTTTAATCGTTAAGGCAATACTCCCACCTGAGGCCAGCCATCTTCCCAATCAATTGTGGAAATCTTCAATTCGGAGAGTGAGCGCTCGCTTTGGCTGTCGTAGGCGTGAAATACCAGGTAGTCGCCCGAAGGTTCCTGCACCACGGCGCAATGGCCGGGGCCAACCCAGCGTCCGCCTTCGCTGGCAGCAAGCACGAGTGTTCCGCCGCCATTTATCATCATCATGCCGGCGTTGTCGATATAGGGGCCGGTGATGTTTTCCGATCGTCCAACCATGATTTTGTATGTGCTGTTTTTGCCGCGACAACAGAAATCGAACGAGACAAACAGATACCAGGATTCAGCGTGTTTTATAATAAATGGCGCTTCAATCGCCCCGACAACTGGCGGTGTCTGAGGCTCTCCGCTGCGGGGACGCGAAGCAAGCGAGTACAAGGTGGTATCTTCAACTGAAGGTTTACCCGATATCCGATCAATGCGCCGCATTTTGATGCCGCTCCAAAAGCTACCCCAACAAAGCCATGCTTTATCGCCATCGAGCACAAGATTGGGATCAATGGCATTCCAGTCGGTGACGTCGGTGGTCGAACGAAGCACCATGCCGTGATCGTCCCAGTGATAATCCGGAGAAGTTGGATCGAGCGTCTTGTTCGTCGCCAATCCGATCGCTGAGTTATTTTTTCCAAACGTGGAAATAGAGTAATAAATATGATATTCACCGTTGAAATATGAAATATCAGGCGCCCAGATGCCTTGCGTACCGGGAATTTCCTGGAGCGCCCATTCGGGCATGGTCTCAAATACGTGGCCACAGCGGTTCCAGTGAATCATATCATCGGAACACAAAATCGGAATGAAACCATCGCCTCTGTTTATACTGCCGCCGGTGCAGAAAACATAATACATATCGCCCTGCCGAATCATGACCGGATCATGCACACGCAGGTCACCCTGAAGGTTTAACATTTTAGGTTCAGCAGAATATAACAGTGGATGATTATTCGTACATACGATTGATGAGAAGCAAATACCAAAGCAAAAAAATACTGAGGTAAATAATGGCTTGGACATACGTTCTCTCACTTTCTAGCGCTGCCGTTAAATGAGATGCATTTTTACGGAATGGTGCAAGCACGTCTGGTTATTAACGCAGAAATTATTTACGAAGCGACATTGTTATTTCCTATTTGAAAAACATTATTGCCACGGATGAACACGGATATTCACTGAAATTTTAATTCGTGTCAATCAGTGTTTATCCGTGGCTTAAAGAAATTAATATTAGAACGTCATTTTACTGGCACACGCAGAATCGTCAACGAATGTGCCGGGAATTCATAACTGAAGGCGGAGCCTTTTATCTGTATGGATTGCTCAACCGGAAAGATTTTTGTCGGCTCAGCCAGTGAATTTTCAGCATCAAGCGAGGGCGACGACAATACAATCGCGGTTGCAGTTTTTCCTGACGCGCTGCTGCCTTTCAGATTGATGTCGGATTTAATAGCTGTCTCATTAACATTCACAGCCTTGATAATGACCTCTCCAGCAGTTTCATCAAGTGTAGAGCTGATATGAAGCGCTTTGGTTTTATCATTAAAATTAGGGATGTCTTTTGTATTAACTGCTAACAGCCGGGTGCCAGCATTCAGGCTAAACAGTTTTTGTACATAATAATTGGCTGATCCGTACGAGCTGAGATTATCGAACCAGATCAAATTCGGGCGCCATTGCCAGGCTTCCTCGTGACCAAATAGTGGAGCATAGCAGCTCATCGTCACCAGATCAGCATTGCGTTCCAGTCCGGTCATGAACGCAGCTTCGTAGAGCGCACACTTCCAGCTATTGCTATTGTCCGGACTGGCCACACCCACGCTTTGCGATGCGTATTCACCAACAAACACTTTTGATGCACCACGTTCATAATTGTCGTACCAATTGTTGTTTTCCAGAAACCATTTGGGACTGCGGTAAAAATGCTCGTCCACGATTTCGGGCTTGAGTATTCGCCATTGTGACCACAAATAATCGACTTCATTTTGACCATTAGGGAAAATGGTGGCATCCGAGCCGGTGGCAGCGATCAGTTTCATATCCGGGTATTTGGCCTTGATCGCTTTGGCAAATTCTTTATAACGGTCAATGTATTGCGGTCCCCACTGTTCATTGCCGATTCCGATCATTTTCATGTTGAACGGAGCGGGATGTCCCATATCTGCGCGAATTTTTCCCCATTTTGTATCAGCCGTTCCGTTGGCGAATTCAATTAAATCGAGCGCATCCTGTACATAAGGCGCCAGTTGGTCCATGGGGACAAGCTCAGCGGTGTTGAATTGGCAAGCCATGCCGCACGTAATAATTGGCATTGGCTCGGCGCTGATGTCTTCAGCCAACAGAAAAAATTCATAATATCCCAACCCGTACGATTGGTAATAGTCAGGCGTCGGGCGATGCTTAAATTCGAAATTCCAGCGATTAATATTCCAAACGCGTTCACCAGGATCGCCAATTGTGTTTTTCCACTGATAGCGTTGGGAAAGATCAAATCCCTCGACGATACAACCGCCGGGAAAACGCAGAAATCCGGGCTTCATGTCGGCGAGTAACTGCACCAGGTCGGCGCGCAATCCGTTTTCCCGTCCTTTCCACGTATCTTTGGGAAATAGCGACACCATGTCGATATCCAACTGTCCGGTTCCTTCAATCCAAATATTTAGTTTGGCTTTGGGATCGGTGCCGTTGGCCGCTAATTCGCATTCATATGTTTGCCAGTCGTTTCCTAAATTTTTAATCTGTCCCGCGGCAAGGATGCGATTATCCTGACCGACCAGTTTAATCCGTAATCCCGAAATGTTTCCCGAGACATTGCCTGCATCGATGTGAAATCGATAGCTGGCGCCATCGCGAATGCCGATGCCGCGAAAGCCTTCGTTAGAAAGACCAAATCCGTCACCGGTCTTCTCGATACGAATTCGTAGAAAGCGCGGATTACGGGGACGATTTTCATCGCGCAACACAAATATGCGTCCGCTTGATCCGGCCAGGTGCAATTCCTGCCAGCCACGCATAGGACGATCGAATTCAAATGACCGGTTCTTTACGAGTTCGGCATACAGTCCGCCATCCGCGCCAAAATTGATGTCTTCAAAAAAAATTCCGTACATGGTGGGAGAAATTTGGACGCCGGGTTTGGAGACATCTACTGTAATTTGTGGAGCGGAGTACACTAAAGTTGTCAATGTCAGCAGGCTTATCAATATAACGAGCGATTTTCTGATGCGAATGATTTTCATTTAACACTCTCCTTTCACAAAATGATAATGAAAATATTAATCAGAATTTTTTGATGTGGATGAATTTGTTAAATTTTAAACAATATCTCTTTACATTCGAACTGGAACTATTTTAGCTCTTATTGTAAGTGTTGCTTTCTTTGTACGCCGTTGGTTATTGGCTTTTAGCAAACAGCCAATTGCTAAAAGCCGATAGCGAATTGAAACCAAATGATTACAAATGAAAATGGTGTATACTTATTCTATGGCAGCGAGAAGAATCAATTGGGAAAAATTCATTTTTATCGATTTCATTTTTTGTCTCAGCTTAATGATAAAATTAAGTTTGGTAGAAGTTGTTAAATGTAGGATCATGGAGCAATTTTATCATTAGTGGAATATATCAACTTTCATGTAAAATTTCAATAACAAAACAATTCTCAAAAGCCTCATGTGCGTAAAAATTGATTTATAGATTAATCCTCAATTTATTATCTGTTTAATTCCGCTTTAATTGTCACGTGCTAAATGTTTAGCAAATTTAGTCGATAAATAGAAGTGATTTAATTTTCAAGTTGCCATAAATTTTGAGAATGTTGTTCATTATTTGAAAATGTCATTATGCCGACCGAAACCACAGCACAACCAAATATATTGATAATCGAAAATGACAAGAATACCTGGCATATGCTAATGTCTTGCTTTAATAAAACATCAGTCGGATTTTCAATAATGGGAGACTGTGTCAGAATTAAGGAAAAAATGAGCGCTAATCAATACGATTCGGTTATAGTTTCTTATGATCCCGGTTTCAAGGATTACGACAATGTACTCAAATCGATTGGGGATGTGCAAAAGTTATTTCTGGTTCATCCGGATGATGAAAAAAATTTTCTTGAACGTTTTACAGCGGATTATCACTATATATTGAAGGATACAGCACGAAATTATATTAAGGATTTGCCGTTGCTTGTTCAAAAAAATAAATTGGAATCGTCTGCTTTTTCCTATGAAGAGATGTTTAATGTAATCCTTGAGAAAATTCTGATTGGTATTATCATCATCGATTCCGACCGCTCCATTAAATTCATGAATGAAAAAATCAGCATCATATTTGGAATTAGCGAAAATGCGGCTAATTTGTCATTGGAAAGTTTGCTGAAGCAGTGTAAAGACAACGGGCAAATTTTGCTGGATACGCTCGATGAAGCCGGGGTATCCAGTATTGAACTCGAAGTACAGCATCCGTTCGAACGGATAATCAAAGTTACCATCAGTCCGCTCCGGAATGAATACAATTCATCCACCGATAATTTGTTGTTGTTCTATGACATTACTCCTGAAAAGGAGCTCGATCGGATGAAGTCAGACTTCGTTTCCAGTGTTTCGCATGAGATGCGAACGCCCCTGGCTGCTGTGCTGGGATTCTCCGATACGATATTACGAGACACACAAATGGATGAGGATATTAAAAAAGAATTCATCCAGATTATATATGAAGAGAGCAAACGGCTTTCAGACCTGATCGAGGATATTCTCAATATTTCCAACGTGGAATCGTTTCAACGCTACAATAAGCTGAAAAAAATATCAATCGAGACAATTGTTGAAAGCGTTATTCAACTTCTGAAACCCCAGGCCCTGCGAAAACAGCTATTGCTTACGGCGGAGATTGAACAAGGATTACCGAAGATTATCGGAGATGAGCAGGCGATTGAACAAATTGCCATGCAATTAATAGAGAACGCAATAAAATTCACAGAGGCTGATGGCGCTGTGAAAATAACGTTGTTTCAGGATGAAAATGCAATCATTCTGGAAGTGTGCGATACCGGTTTGGGAATTCCTGAAAAAGATCGGGAAAAAATATTTAAAAAATTCTTTCGGGTGCATCGGCCACACAGGGAAATACAAGGGACTGGTCTGGGATTGTACATTGTCAAACAAATTGTCGATTTTTATAAAGGAAAAATTGAAGTGACGGATAATAATGGAAACGGCAGTATCTTTCGCATACATTTTCCGGTCATTTCGGTTATTGAGGAAAATGAAGATTTAAAAATAGTATCGGAGGTTTCTCAATGAAGGCCAAAATTTTAATCGTTGATGACGAACCTTCCATCCGCCGGTTGATTGAGTATAATTTAGGTAAGAAGTTCACGATCCATGCGGTGAAGGATGGTCAGGAAGCATTGAACTGGTTAAACGAAGGAAATATGCCGGATCTTGTCATTACGGATATTCTGATGCCAAACATTGATGGCTATGAATTTGTTCAGAATATTCGTGCCAGCGGTTTTTATCAGGATATTCCTGTGATCTTTCTGTCGGCGAAAGCCAGCAGCATGGATCGAATAAAAGGATTGAAAATGGGCGCTGATGATTATCTCGTAAAACCATTTAATCCGGAAGAACTGGAAATTCGTATTGAAAATATTTTACAACGATCGCAAAAATAATATCAAAGTTTGAATATGTCAAAGAAGAAGATATTATATATCTCAAATGGTGATGAATCGCAGCATTCACTAAAGAAATCAATGGAATCGGAATTTGAAGTAATTCTGGTTGATAATGGCTTGAAGGGATTGACATGGGTGGATCAGGGAAATACCCCCGATACTATTTTATGTGATGTGTATGTGCCCGGAACCCATGGGTTCCATATTCTGAAAATTGTTAGAAATACAATTCAGACTCGGGACGTGCCATTCATTATGTTATCAAAAACGAATTCTCCCGAAGACAGGAAGCGAGCCGTCAAGGAAGGTGCAAACGATTTTTTTGTTTTTCCATACGATCCGGAAAAGATTATACTACGGGCTAAGACATTGATTGCATTGGCGGAAAAAAAAGCATCCCCTGAACAGGAGCCGGATTTTGTTAGCTACAAAATGCCATTGGCCAAACGTATATTTGATATTCTTGTGTCATCGCTGGCGATACTTTTCCTTTCCCCGATTCTCTTCTTGCTCGCTATTCTCATCAAGCTCGAATCACGAGGTCCCGTTTTTTACAAATCAAAACGAGCGGGGTCTGGCTATGAAATTTTCACCCTTTATAAATTCAGAACAATGTTTATAAATGCAGATGAAAAATTGGCTGAGCTGATGCATCTTAACGTGTACGCTCATAAAGAAGTACCGGTGGTGGTTAGTCAGGATGCCCGGGAAATTAGTGATGATGATTCAGCCTTGCTATACGATGATGGCGGCAAGATTGCTGAAACGACGTATCTGCAAGAGCGGCACTCTTCGGACAATACATTTTTTAAACTTGCTCACGATCCGCGAATTACACCATTGGGACGTTTTTTACGAAAAACCAGTTTGGATGAAATCCCACAATTATTCAACGTATTGAAGGGTGAAATGTCGCTTGTTGGTAATCGACCGCTCCCTCTGTACGAAGCAGAAAAATTAACGACCGATAACTGGTCGGAGCGATTTCTGGCGCCAGCGGGACTCACCGGTCTGTGGCAGGTAACCAAGCGCGGAAAAATGGAAATGTCCGAGCAGGAACGAATTGACCTGGACAATCAATATGCCAAAAATTGTACGTTCTGGGGGGATATTAAAATTATCCTGAAAACATTTCCAGCGGTTCTGCATCATGAAGATGTGTAACGCGCTTAATGTTACAAATGTCGGAATTTATAAATTGAGTTGAAAGCCTTGCCGGGAGTGGTTTCACTCTTGTTTGTTTTATCTTCAGAATTTCTGCACAAACAATCCTTTTCAGTCGCTTTTCCTCATGTACTGCAAAATTAAATCGCTTCGTTTTAGAAATTGTTTTGGGGATTACAAGATTTGGACTGCGTCATAACGTGCTACGCACTTTAGAAGTGCGTAGCACGTTTTTTCTGCACGGATACACCGGTGAATACCATTCAACTGTTTTTAAATTTCATTAAAATTTATCCCGAAAATGACGATATAAATAAAGATATTTCCGAACGATAAGACAGGGTAAAAAACGGGTTGGGAGCATGATGTGTAAAATTAAGAATATTATTCTGATTTTTGTTGTTGTGGGGATACATGCATCAACATACGCACAGGAAATCAGTCAAATCGATACATCCGGATTTCATGCTTTTCTGAAATTAATGTATCGGACCAATCCGGCGCTGGAAATGAAAGCAGCGGAAATTCATCGTCAGGAGGAAAATGTCTTTCAGAATAAACTATCGTTCCTGCGGAATTTCCGGCTTGGGTTGCAATTCAATCAAACCAACACACTCGACGCTCAAAACACATTGGGACTTGTCCCGAAGTTTGGATTGAATATTCAAATAGATTTTGAATCGATCTTTACAACCCATAGCAAAATTCGGCAGGCAAAGCAAGAACACTACGCGGCGGAACTGGATTATTGGCAAACTCATGCTAGTCTCAAAAAAGAATTGTTCACGCGCTATACGAATTTTCAGAAATCAATTCAAAGCTATGAAATTCAACTCGAAAAATATCGCACAATTCAGGAATTGTACCTGATCGCTCAAAAAAAGTTTACCAGCGGTGAAATTTCGCTGGATGAGTACTCAAGCATTGTGGAAGAGAACGCCACGGCACACGAAAATTTGCTGACTGCGGAACTGAATATTTACACCAGCAAAGCCTCGTTAATGGAATTAATAGACAATCAACATGGACCTTATAAATCTTATACGAATCCTTAGAAAGCGCCTGTGGTTTCTTTTTATTTTTCCGGCTGCTGCTGTGCCTTTGGTTATTGTGATGACTGCCAATCAACCCCAGAGCTACACGAGCCATGTGATGATTTCAACAGGATTGTCCGGTGGCGGCGTTTCACTTGAAGATAATAAAAAAGTATTCGTGAAGATGCAGCAAGTCAGCAATATGTTGGAATTGTCGCGTTCACGAACGGTGCAGGGTGAAGTCGGCTATCATCTGCTCTATCACGATCTCACGGAAGATAGCACATTCCGTTATATCGCCCCGGAAGACGATCCGTACACCGACGATGACAAACAAACTGTCATCGGCATTCTGGATCGGATTCTCGATAAAGAACAGCCTATTGAAATGAGCACCGATGATTATTATTTGCTGAATGAGTTCCTTTCGATTCGTGGTTACGATATTCCCAGCCTGCGCCAAAGTTTCAATATTCACCAATTGCAGGAAAGCGATTTTATTCGCATACTTTTTACAGCGGAAAATCCGGAACTCGTGGTATTTACGCTGAACACAATGACAGATGTATTCATCCAGAAATATAAAGAGTTGGTGGCGGGCGAAAGTATCCGCTCACGGGAATTTTTTGAATCACAAGTTGCATCGATTCAGCAACGATTGCACGATAAAGAAGATGAATTGGAAAAATTCAAAAAAGCGAATAACATTATTCTGTTGTCGGAGCAGGTGAAAAGTGTTGTTAGCCAATTAAATACGTTTGAAAATTTGCTAAATGAAACGGAACAGAAAATTGAAACGCTTAAAGCAACCATTTGGAAAATTGAAAGCCTGTTCTCCAATCAGGATAATGCGTTGAAGGTCGCCGAATCGGCAATGTTGAATACGGAAATGATTCAACTGGCAAATGAAATCAAAGATTTGGAACGTGAATATATTCTTAAAAAGTACAAACGTAACACTGGTGACCAACCGGATCTGGAATACGCTCTGGCAGAAAAACATGCCCAACTAAAGGAACTAACACATCAGTTGTGGTTGGATCAGTACATCAATCCGCAGGTAAGCAAACAGAATCTGTCTTCACAGCTTGTTGAAGCGCAAATCGATTTGGAAGTGACGATGGCGCGCCGCAAAGTGATTGAGCATGAGGTCGTTGCGCTTAGCGAACGTTCGAATGCATTTGCGCCGCTTGAAGCCAATCTTTCACGATTGACTCGTGAAATTACTGTGCTCGAACAGGAATATCTAGAGATGCTCGACAAGCTGAATCTGGCTCGGGCTTATGAAACAAATGCGATTTCATCCACATCATTGAAAGTCGTGGAAAAGGCTTACTTCCCGCTCAAACCGTTGCCATCAAAACGAAAGTTGCTGGTGATGCTGGCAGCAGTCGGCAGTTTTGCGTTCGGTGTGGTCACGATTTTCGGCATTGAATATCTCGATACCAGCATTCGCACGGTACGACAGGCGGAAAATGCCACGAACAATCCGGTGCTGGTAGGGATTCCGAAATTGAAATACCTGTCATACAATTTAATTACTTATATCCAGCAACCACGTTCGACGGAAGAAAAACTGCTAAAAGAATCATTGCGTTCGCTGCGTAACCATATTCTCATTTCCATCGGGAATCACAAATCCATTTTAATTACCAGCTCGAAAAGTCAGGAAGGCAAAAGCATGGTGGCGGCAGCGCTGGCAATTACGTTTGCCGGTTCAAATTCCAGCGTATTACTTGTGGATAGTAATTTTCGAATTCCGGCGCTGGAATCGTTGTTTGATGTATCGCCACGATTCCGGTTTCAGGAAGTGCTTACCGGCAAAGCTGCATTATCCGATGCAGTGGTGCACACGCTAGTTCCCAATTTGGATTTGTTATGTGCAGAATCATCGGCAACGTCACCGCTGGAAGTAAATGGCAGAGCAAATTTAAAATTGATACTGCAGGAAATGAAACGCAGCTATGATTATGTATTTTTTGATACTCCGGCAATAAATAAATTCCCGGATACTGCCGAACTTACAAGTGAGGTCGATCTATCGTTACTTGTTATGAAATCCGGACAAATCTTCTCTGATGTGGATAAACGCAGCCTGTCTGTATTGGAAAGTGCCACAGCAGACTTCCATGGTGTAGTGCTCAATCGTATGGATTTGGATTTCATGGACCCGTTATTTGGTGATATCGAAAAATCCCGGAGTTTGGTGCGCGTAATTTTGAAACTTTTAATCACGCGACAATTCTCGTTTAGTGATCATGCTATATTTAAAAAATCAAAAAAACGAAGGAAAAAGTCATGAAGAGGCTAATAGTGATGATGCTGGCGCTGGTGCTGTTGACAGGCCATCTTTATGCTAACGGAGTTACAATTGTTGATGCTCGCAAAAATATTTGTCTGAAATTGCTATCGAGCGATGTAAATGTGGTTGTCAATAATCAGGTTGCCACGGTAACGTCATCGCAAACATTTAAAAATGAGTATGCATCCGATAAGGATATTACCTACGGATTTCCCATTCCCGAAGGCGCAGCGTCGGTTGAACTGCGCTGGTTTCTTAATAATCGCTGGTATCACGCGCACATTGTAACAACCTCGGAAGATTCGACGCTGCCCGGCCTGGCGCCTGATACACACAACTATTTGAAACGCTACCTGGGGGAGGAGCCGTTATTTTTTCATGTTCCTCATCTGATTCCGGTGAACGTATCGGTGATTATTGAGCTGACCTATGTGCAGTTGCTCGAATACAATTTCAGCAAAGTGACATTTGAATATCCCAACGACTATCATCTAATCCAAACGAGCGCCCTGGAATCAGAGACATTCAATTTCACCCTGAACTCGCCGCGGTTGATCGATTCCTTAGCGATGAAAAGCACGCATCCTGTTATTACACAAACGAATGATGGATACGTTGCGACCTTGCAAAGCCATAGTGAACCGGCGATTCCCGATGAGAATTTTTTAATTCAGTACAGTTTGAATAACGATGATTTAGGCTTATTCGGGATTAGTACAATGTTACCGGATTCGGAACAGGTGGACGATCAGGGTGGTTATTTTCTGTTCGTGCTTGAACCGAAGCCGGACGACACTACCGAGGTGATGAACAAAGTCTTCACACTAATTATCGATCGTTCCGAGAGCATGAAAGGCACGAAATTTACACAAGCCAAAGATGCCGCCAGCTTTATTATGAATAATTTGAACGAAGGTGATAAATTTAATATTGTCGATTTTGAGACAGTCATTAACACATTCAGTGATACACATATTGAATACACACCTGATACAAAAACGCAAGCGCTTCAGTATATTGAAAATCTTGAATTGAACGGCGGAACAAACATTTACAGTGCATTTGAAGCGGCAATTCCGCAGTTTGCATCGGCGGATAGCAGCACCGCAAATATTATTATTTTCTTTACGGATGGTGAAGCAACGGTTAATATCAAAGATACGCCATCTATTGTCATGCGTGTTCAGCAACTGGCGTCGGCATTGCCAGCCAAATTGACAATATTCACCTTTGGTATTGGGGAGACCGTAAATAAGCAATTATTAACATTGCTTGCAACTCAGAATGATGGCGTGGCCGAATTTCTTGGGGACGCCGACCTTGAACGGCGTATTACAGAATTCTACCTGCAAATTCGTAATCCAACACTCATTGGCACGGAAATGAGTTTCACACCGGATGTGCTGAGTGACCTGCATCCACAACCGTTGCCCAATTTGTATCTTGGTCAGCAAATGGTTGTTACCGGACGTTATTCGCAACCGGGATTAATCAATCTGGATATCACGGGCTCAGCGTTTGGCCGTCCCAAACATTATCAATTTCAAATGGATTGCAGTGATTCGGTATCCGGGCAAAATAAATTTGTGACAAAATTCTGGGCGAAACAAAAAATCGAACAATTATTGATTGAATTTTACCTGAGTGGTGATGATGTTGCTCAGGCAAATGCCATAAAAAGTGAAATCATATCGTTGAGCACCAGTTACCGGGTAATCTGTCCTTTTACGAGCTATTACAGTACACCTATCGAAAGCAAGCGTACACTTTCCGGGAACACGAGTGTTCAGCCTGCGGCCATAGAATTAATAGGAAATTTCCCCAATCCGTTCAATCCATCCACGACGATTACGTTCCGGATACGAACGCCGCTGCGTGAACCGATAACGATCAATATTTATAACATGCTTGGGCAGGTTATCCGCACGCTTTATATGGATGTCAATGGGACAAATATCTATAACGTGCAATGGGATGGTCTAACAAATGCCGGAATATCAGCACCATCCGGAAATTACTTTTACGTTATCAAATCAAATGATGTTGTATTATCAGGGCAGATGCAATTGCTAAAATAGTTGAATGTAAATTTGCTGCATATACTCCTTACGGGTTAGTTTGTAATATGCGGATATTACCGATGCCATCGCTAAGAGCGATTGCATCGGTTTAGCTGGGTTACATTCTAAGCCGTACTAGGTATAAGTTCGTTGTGATAGATTTGGGTGGATGACGCAGGGTGGGGCAAAGTTGTCAAACAATGCTAATGTATAATGTCAGACGTTTTTTCTGGTGTAATACTCCTCATCCTTAATCTCCAAAAATCAATCCACATGCTAATATTCTTAAAATTATGTTCAACAGTTTAATACTTACATAAATCGACAATTGGGATTGCATAATTACTTTTTTTCGCTATGCCCTTTGCGCTATGCAGCTTTCAAAAAAACTTTTAAGCTATACCATAAATTGTAATTGTCGCAAAAATGGTGATCGATTAAAACGTCAATCACCATTTGCTGCATTCAACAACGAGTATATGATCAAACGATTTCAACATATTCTTATCATTATGTGCCTGATTAGCGGATTGACGCTGAGCTTTCTGTTTGCCGGGGC
The DNA here is from genome assembly GCA_016931935.1 of Candidatus Zhuqueibacterota bacterium. GTDB lineage: Bacteria > Zhuqueibacterota > Zhuqueibacteria > Thermofontimicrobiales > Thiofontviventaceae > Thiofontivivens. The sequence continues at coordinate 31,258 of JAFGDW010000357.1, forward strand.
AGAATCGGAGCAGTCGGCCTATGTCGATGTACTGAGAATCGGCGTGGATAGCCGCGCGCTTGGCATGGCCGGCGCAGCGACCGGATTGACTGGTTCGCCAATGGGCGTGAACTGGAATCCGGCGCTCATTCAGTCGATGAAGAATACGGAAATCGCGTTCATGTACAATCATTACATTAAAAATATATCATATGAGTACGGCACAATCAGCTCGCGTGTGAGTGATGGCTGGGCGTTCGCACTCTCGTTTATGAGTTGCCACACAGGCACATGGGCAGAAACGTTGTACTCTCCAGCCGATGAAACCGATTCACTAACTGGTGTGCCTGCGGCATATTTTGTCCCTGCGATTTCTTTGGCCATGCAAGTGCAGCGTAATATTCAGTTCGGGATTAATATGAAACCGATATTCAAATCGGTCGAGGGTGTGCTCGGGCAAACAATCGCCACCGATTTGGGTTTTCTCTATGCGAAAAATAATATCGGATTCGGAATTTCAATTCGCAATATTGGTCCGTATCTGAAATATCAGGAACGTACATTTTCGCTGCCGCCGATTTATTCCACTGGTGTTTCATATAATTTCCCTGGCAAGGCAACAATTGCAGTCGACCTGGAAAAACCGCTCGATCAGGATTTGATTGCCAAAACCGGATTTGAATATCATCTCGATAATGGAGTCAGTATCCGTAGCGGGGGAATTTTGAGTAGCCTTGAAACAAAAGTTTGGGGTGCGCCCGGACTTGCGCTGGGAATTGGCTTTCGTAAGAAAAATTTAAAGCTGAATTATGCCGCCAATTTCATCGGCTTTTCAGGCGCCAGTCATAGCTTATCCGTTGGTTATGCGTTTATTGATGTAGAACCGACACCACGGATGAGAGATATGGATAGATATGAAAATCGTGGAAATAGTAATGACGAAAACGGTGGCGGGCCGATGCTTCCAAAAAAAAAAGCACGGAGTTGTTTGAAAATCCGCATCACAACGAAAAATTTGTACAGAAAAAGTTATTCACTATCAGTGACCTGATTTTTACGCCAAACAGTGATGTACTTAATAAAAAATATGAATACCTGTTACAGAAAATAATTAATTTTCTTCGTTCATTTACCGATGCATATGTGATAGTGGAAGTCCATACGGATAATCAGTCGACAGAAAGTTTTAATATTCAGATGTCGATGGCGCGTGCAAAAACAATTATGGATCATATTATCAAATACACCAATATTAATCCGGAAAATATTGAGATTTATGGCTACGGTGATACACGTCCGATTGCGCCGAACGATACACCGGAAAATATGCAAAAAAATCGCCGGGTGGAAATTACTATTTTTTATTCGGGCACAGAAACAGATGCCAAAGTTCCGGTGGAAAATCTGGAATCCAAAGATGTTGAGCGTGCAAATCTGATAGAACTGAATGAATTGATCGAACTTGTGCAGTACGCTGCAGTCAAGTATGACATTTATTTTCGGGTGAAGGGAAAGCGGTTGAAGGAGCTGGCAAAAATTGATGCCGATGAAGCTGAATATCTTGCCAAATCCCGGGCTAAAAAATCGGGTTATAAAATAATCAAACGCGTTGTGACGAACGAAACGTTTATGTACGAATTGTTATCTCTAATCAGAGACTTGAATAATACGGATGTGTGGAAACGAATCTACTCCGCCTGGAACGGACAGTTAGTAGAGCCGTCAAAGTTGCACAGGGGGCAGGCAGTGTTCGTGTTGTATAAATGAAGGGTATTTTCTTGATGATGTATGCTCTTTCAAGATAACAGAGGGCGAACATCCCCAGGATCCTGACCAACACTTGCAAGCAAGCAGGTCAGAATCGTCCCCCTTCGAAGGGAGAATTTTTATTCCGCCTGCTTGCGGGAGCGGAATGAAATAGGGGGATGTTCTCACCATCATACACACAAAAACAAACTATTAATTCAAACCATCACAAAACCTATGAAAAAATACTGGCTCAAATCAGGTGCGTTTTCGTTTCTCGGAAACGGTGTAACGTTGGCGTTCGCTTTTTTTACGTTTATGGTGCTCGTGCGCATTTTGTCCCAGCAGGAGTTTGGTGTGTGGGTACTCTATTTAACAGTCACCACATTTGCTGAAATTCTGCGTAATGGCATCACGCAAAATGCGATATTGAAATTTCTGGAAGGTGGCAAAGCCGCCGATTATAGCAAAATTGTGACTGCATCGCTGTTCATTAATGTGATGACAGGATTACTCGGTTATGTTGTAATCGTATTACTATCGTCGATCCTGAGCCAAGTCTGGAAAGTCCCTGATTTGCAGGCAGTGCTGCTTTTATACGGTCTATATATTTTGTTTTATATGCCGCTAACGTTTATTCAATTCGTTTGTATGGCCAATCTGGAATTTAAGGCGCGGTTTTTTACGACGCTCACATACAATACACTAAATTTTCTGATCGTGGTTGGTTGGTGCAAATTCCGTGGTACTGTGCAATTAATTGAACTGCCAGTGATCCAATCGATCTCAGCTGCGATAGCGCTTATTCAACTTATTATCACTTCCGGAAAATATATCAGGCTGGCGTGGCCAATTGACTGGAAATGGGTATCGACATTGTTTCATTTTGGCAAATATGTGTTCGCCACAGCGTTTTCATCAATGCTGTTCAACCGCATGGATTTAATGATGGTCGGGTATTTTATTAATCCCACAGCCGTGGCGATTTATAATATTCCGATGCGGCTGGGCAATTATGTGGAAGTACCAATGAACACGATGGTGTCGATCGTTTTTCCAAAGGCAGCCGAACGCATGAAAGAGGAAGGAATTCACACCGTCCGGTATCTCTACGAGCGGTCGGTCGGAACCATGCTGGCGATCATTGTGCCGTGCGCCATCATTCTGGGTGTGTTTGCCCGACCGATTGTTCTGCTTGTTGCCGGCGAACAGTACCTTGACGCGGTGCCGATTATGCAGGTGCTGGCGTTTGTTTCCGTACTGAAACCATTTAGCCGGCAGGGCGGGACTATCCTCGATTGCATCGGTTATCCGAACTATAATTTTTACTCGTTGTTTTTATCATTAATTATCAATTTCGGCCTAAACTGGCTATTCATTGTAAAAATGGGCATCATCGGTGCTATCTATGCTACCTTGCTTTCAGTGGCGATCGGAACGTTTATTCAGCAAATTTTACTGGTAAAATTGATTAACATAACGCCATCGCATCCGATACATTATATGTGGGCATTTTACCGGGACAGTTTTCGAAAAATTAAATCGCTGTTGAAACCGGCACACGCGCACCAATAACGGGTGGATTATTGATTCCCGGTCACATTCACAAATCAATCCATTAACTTAAGAATACTTTTTCGTTGCCTGAGCCTGTCCCAGCAAAGCGGGGCAACATTGCCCCACCGCCCTTCGACACCGTTCGTATCGCAAACAGCGGCAGCACGCCGCTGCGAGACGGAAAGCTCAGGGCTCGGTTTATCAGAATCACAGAAAACAGGCTTGGTTTAATGGCATTGATTTACAAATAAACAAAAACCGGATTCCTGGATGTTACAACTATTAAAATATATACTCGCCATTCCGCAGTTTTACTTTGTGTTCTACACCTGGTTGATGTTTCTGTCAGTAATTGGCGTTATCCTGTTCAGAGTTCGCTATCGGAAAACAGAAAAACCTGTCCAGGTCTACAAACGATTTGCGGTGATGCTACCAGCGTACAAAGCAAATCGACAACTCATCCATGTGATCGAAGCATGTATATCACAAGACTATCCTGCTAATAAATTTGATGTATTCGTTCTGGCGCAGCATTGCAACGAAGAGATTGTTAGTGAAGCGCGCGCGAAAGGGGCTGTTGTATTCGAACAGACATTCGATGATTGTAATGGCAATCCGTATCTGCACGCGCTCAATTATTTTGTACGGGAAATTGAACGCTATGGAACAGAGAATCGCTATGATGCCATTGTGCTGGTGGATAAGGATAACCTGTTGACAATCAATTTCCTGGCAGTTATCAATCAGCGGTTTCAACAAGGCCATCGTGCCGTACAAGGCGTTCGTCGTCCGTTGAATCTGGATACGAATGCAGCGTGTATGGATTTTGTCTCAGAAATTATGAACGACAGCATGTTTCGGGCGGCAAAAGCTTCGACTGGTCTATCGGTTGAAATCAGCGGCTCGGGGATGGCATTCGATTTTGAATTATATAAACAGGCAATCAGTAGTGTGGATTTCCAGTCGCCGATTCACGATAAGACATTTTTAATCGAATTAATCAAGCGGAATGTAGCTATATTTTTTGAACCGAACGCCATTCTATTCGAAGAAAAAACAGACTCGTTTCAATCCATTCAGAATCAACGTGTCCGTTGGATTGGCGGACAGATTTATTTATGTCGACATAATTTTTTCAGATTGATTAGAATGGGCATTCAGCAATTGCGTCTGGCACCTATTGACTATGCATTTACATTATCAAAAATTCCCAGAGCATTACATGTTGCCGGCCTCGGATTCTGGATTTTGTTTGCTTTGCTCTTACCACAGGTGTCAATAATTTCCGGATTCGCGTGGACACTGTACCTGGCCGGATATTTTATTAGTATTCTTGCATTTTTAATGTTGTCGAACACGCCGAGGCAAGTGTACAGAGCTTTGATAACAAGTCCGTTTTTTATATTTCATATTGCCGTATCGACTGTTAAGGGGATGAATAAAAAAATAAATGGACGTTTCATTCATACGGATCATAAAAAAGTGGTAACACTGCACGATGTAAATAATGAATCATAAGTCAAGGAGGAAGAAAATAATGAAACGACTCTTCTGTCTGTTTGTCATGATTATTGTATTTTCTTTTGTTGATATCAATATCACAATTCCAAAAGTTCAATCACAGTTTACTTTTTCTTCTGTTTCGGCTACTTGTGCGCAAAGTAAAAGAAGTTACAAAAAGCCGAGACAAACAAAGAAATCGACAATCGATACCAGTGTGCCGATTCCCGGTTCGCTGATCGTTTTGTCAAGTTTGATTGGTGGTGGCGGTATTTTTATAATGTTGCGTAACAGGTTGAGTAGAAGGAAAAAGTAAGCATGAAACGTAAGTTAGGAACTAACAGTTTGCTACGGATTGAAGGCTTCGCCCTTGCCGCTGTTTTATTAGTACTTTATGGGTTAGACATCGTTCAAACAATTTCTACCTGTTTTGTGGATGAAAATTTTTCCCATGGTTTGGTTGTACCATTGCTCTCGGCATTATTGATCTGGAAACGTCGCGCCATTTTTCACAATTATACGTGGACGCCAAGTTGGACTGGCCTGCTTGTTATTGTTGAAGGATTAGCCTTACGAGTATTTGCCGAACTGGCCGCTGAGCTATTTTTTTTGCGGCTATCGTTTATCATTATTCTGGTTGGCATATCATTGTGTGTATTTGGCTTTCCAATTACAAAGCGGCTAATCGGGCCGATTGGATTATTACTGTTCATGATTCCATTGCCATATGTCGTTTACCAGGATATTACGTTGCCGCTAAAGGCTATCAGTACAAATGTGGCGGTTGCGGTTTTCAATACCATTGGCATGCCAGCATTCAAAATGGGCAATATTATCGAGCTGGAACACCTGACAATGAATATGGATAGTGCATGCAGTGGTTTGCGCTATTTGCTGCCATTTATTGTGCTGGCGATTTTCTGGGGGCAATTAACGGTTAAATCGTGGTATATTCGTACGACATTGATTGCTGAAGCTGCAGTGCTCAGCATAATTGCCAACATATGTCGAATTATCTGTACCGGTGTACTTTTTAAAATTGGAGGCTCAGGCTGGATTGTTGGTTGGCCGCATACATTGCTTGGGATTGTGGTGGTGCTGTTTGCTGGCTTGCTATTCATGTTGAGTTGGATGTTTTTAAAGGAGAAAGCTGCTCCGGCATTAATTGAATCATCATCGGGAAATCACACCGCTGTTTCTCCTGCGCGCGCGCCAGTATTTTTATCCGGGGGAATTTTGTTAAGTTTGCTAACGATTTTTTGGCTTCAGATGCAAAATAAAATGGATCCACCGGAATTGCTTGTCAATTTGGAAAATTTCCCCACACAAATTGAAAACTGGCACGGATTTCCGGACTCTCTACACAACGCACAAAATCTTAATCGCACCCTGTTCGATCAGTCTTTTTCCGGTTATTATTATGATGCAGATTCTTTTGAAGTGAAACTGGTACTTGCGTATCTCGCTGATTACCATCGCGAACGGTCGTTGCATTCGCCAAAGCATTGTTTTCAGACGGCGGGATTTGCATTTCATTCGACAAAGACCATCCATTTTTATACGCACGAAACAGTACCCAAAAAAATTACCGCTACCCAAATGATTGTTGAACGCAGCGGTCTAACTGAAGTGATTACCTATCTTTACTATACGGGTGAATCTTTTATCGGGAGTGATTATCTGATGCGGTTCTTCCTGTTACGTGATGCCCTCATTTATAATCGCCGAAATCGTTGCCTAATAAAGCTGGTAAGTGTCATTGATGAAGTTCAGGATAATCGGGTGAAGTTGCATCAACAATTCCTTGAAGCTTGCCTGCCATATTTAGTACATCAGTTTTATGCGCCTCCAATGCAGTCATAACTGATTTCACGATGCCTCAGACTTTTCCATTTCACCAACGCAAACCATTAAATTCTACAAAAAATAAGACGATATATAGGGTAGTCCGAATTTGTTTCTCAGATAATTCAAATATTCAATTATAGTATCCACTCAATATTAGATGGTATTGTTGGCTTCGACAAGCTCAGCCAACGGTTCGATCCGTACCCTGAGCTTGTCGAAGGGTACAATTTCCACCTTGTAATGAGTGGATACCAAATATAGGATTTAAATTAACCAAATTTAATACTTCAGGAAAAATCAGGATTGTTACATGCTAAAGGATCGAGATATTGTTGTATTTGCACTGCCGCGCTGGGATGGCGTGTATGAATCCACAAGTTTTACAATTTCCAAAGAATTGGCTCGGAATAATCGGGTGTTATATGTTGATAATCCCTTCACATGGAAAGATGTGCTGACCCGATTAAAATCGCCGCAAATGAAACGACGCTGGCGTGGTTTTTTACCATTCTCGGATGGACTGATTCAATATCAGGAGGGGGAATTCGCGCTGGCAATACTCGTGACGACGCCTGTCGTTCCCATGAATTTTTTACCGGCGGGACCAATATACCGCTATGTTTCCGGATGGAATCACCATATTGTTGGTCAGCGCATTAAGCAGGCAGTAAAACTACTACAATTCAAAAATTACATTTATATTAATAGCTGGAATTTTCATTATCCGGATATCGATCAATATTTGATGCCGGAACTTTATGTGTATCATTGTGTGGATTCCATTATCAAACCGTACAATCTTCGACATGGCCCGGCCATGGAAATACGATTAGCTCGTAAATCCGATCTGATTATTTCCACTGCACGAGCTCTGCAGGAAAAATATGCTGCTTATAATTCACAAAGCTATTTTGTGCCCAATGCAGCGAACTTTGAGTTGAGTTCCCAGGCATTAAATAGCAGGACAACCATCCCGAATGAACTTCAGCATGTTAAAAAGCCAATCATTGGTTTTTTCGGACATATTGAACGTCGAATTGATTATGAATTGTTAATACCCATTATTCAAAACCATCCGGAATGGACATTTGCATTTGTCGGCCCGGTCGATCGTGTATATTTCCCGGCAGCGTTGGAAAAAATGCCAAATGTTAAATTGACCGGCGCACAACCATACGCACAGATGCCGAATTTCCTGAAAGCGTTCGACGTCGCTATGATTCCGTTCAAAGTAGATGATGTGAGTAATACAATTTATCCGTTAAAATTGTATGAATATTTGGGAGCAGGGAAACCCGTGGTTGTAACGCCATTTAATCCGGATATCCTGGAACAATTGGTTGATGTTATTTATGTGGCTGATACGGCTAGTAACTTTGAAGGCGCGATTGTCACTGCATTAAAGGAAAATTCACAACTCAAAATTAATGCACGGTTGGATGTCGCCCGTGCAAATACATGGGAGGCGCGCGGAAAAGAATTTTCAGATTTGATTGAACGTGCGCTCAATAATATACATGACGAATATAAAATTGAACAACTGGAAGAATTACGGTCAGTCTGAGTAGTTCACCGCTTTTCAGAATGATGTGAATGTGCGTCAGAATTTTACACGGGAAATAATTCAATGAGTATTAAGCAGAAAGTAAAAAATAATCCACAGCTTAAAAAAATGATCCTGGCATTCATTTTCAGGCCGAAACCAAATTCAGCAAAAGTCAGGCGGTGGCTCTGGCTACTTACGATTTTCCCCAGATATTTGCAACGAGGTATTAGTTGGGGGGCGCGCCTCGATCTGGTGCCGTTCAATCGTTTCAGGTTCGGCAAGAAATCAATCATGGAGAAAAATTCGGTTATTAACAATGGAATGGGAACAGTTGCTGTGGGAGCGGATGTTCACATCGGGTACGGTAGTATTATTATCGGGCCGGTGGATTTGCGTGATCATGTTACATTATCACCGTATGTGCGCATTCTTGGTATGCAACATGGCCTGGAAGTCGATGTACCGCATCATTATCAACCGTGCTACGCAACACCGGTTATTATCGATGAATACACATTCGTTGAACCGGGAACCGTCATTATCGGCAAAAAAAACGGGGAACCTCTTCATATCGGACGATCCGTACGAATCGGTGCAAATTCGGTGGTGATAAGAGACATCCCGGCCTATTCACTAGTGGAAGGGAATCCGGCAAAAGTAGTTAGAATCTGGGATGTTGAACAGAAAAAATGGATTCCAACCGACGAGAACAAGCTAGTCGAAACGGAAGAAAAAATAAAACAGATAATTCATTAATATGGTGATGTGTGATGAAATTAAATCATATCGACTACAATTATGCTGTCCCCAAAATGCATTTTCAGAATTGGTTCTCTTATAAATTATTTATCCTAAAGAATCGCGGTGTTAGCTGGGGGGCGCGGTTTGAAATTCATCCTCAGTATCAATTTTTATTCGGCAAAGGAGCTCGTCTGGAAAAGGGTGTGGTGATCAATAATTACTATGGGGATGTGCATATTCATGAAGAAGTCCACACTGGAATCGGTTGTGTTATTATCGGCCCAGTGGAAATGCACAAACATGTCGGATTATCCCAATACGTTACTGTCCTGGGAATACACCAGGAAATAGACCAGAAAGGGAATGGCTGCTCGAAACAAATGTATATCGCTCCGATTGTTTTGGAAGAGGATGCATTCGTTGGTACCGGCACTGTAATCCAGGGTAAATCCACAGGCGAAGTGCTGACGCTTGGCAAATACTGTCGTATCGGGGCAAATTCACTCGTTATTGATGACATCCCACCGTACGCTGTTGCGGTTGGCAATCCGGCGAAAGTCGTGCGGTTGTGGAATCACGAAAAAAATTGCTGGGTAAAAGCATAATTTTAGATGTGTACTTAGAGCCAATATGAAAACCGTTACGTTTTAACGCGCCCGTTGCCTGAGCTTGTTAAAGGCAACAACCTCAATGCCGTTCGTTTTTCGATACATCGGAACGGCATGTCGAGGCGAGATTGCAAGCTCAGCCGAAACTAATAATGTAACAGAATTTTTCGGATAAGCTCCAAGTACTTCCGGGTTGTACTGCACGCTTTATTGAACATGTGTATAGAGATGAACGAAATTAAAAGGCACAATAAATACGCTCCGTTAATGTTAACTGTAGCGGATAAAAACAAAATATTTTATTGCCGCTTGTGCAAGCGCCGTGTATTGGGAACACGACCGGACATCTGCCCGCATTGCAAACGGCCGTTTGAAACACCGTTCGATAATCTTGTTCGGGTTGGCGCATTCCTGTTTATTCTGGTTTGTTGTATGTACTTGTGGCAAAAAGTATTGATTGGATTATAAATGCCCGGAAAGTTGCAGTATGAGGCATATCGATTAGGGCCATTGGATATTACCCTTAATTACTTTAAAAAAATCATTTTTGAACAACGATTCGGAAATTGGTTCGGGTTTCTCTACGCCATTTTGGGTGGATGCTTTTTCGCGGTTGTTTTGGCAACACAGGGATTTAAACTGGGTATTGTATTAATCGGTGGCGTTGTCGGTGCGCCGTTTGCATTTGCCGCGATTTTTAATCCGTTCTTTGGTGTTATTTTCATTATATCAACGACTTATTTTTTGTTGGGTATTAAACGAATGGTACCAGCCATTCCGTTAGGAATGTTTACCGATTTCATGGTCGTGTTTCTGGCGTTCGGTGTTTTTTACAAAAACCTGTACGAAAAAGAATGGGGATTTTTAAAGGGCGCGATCAGCAAGACAGTTGCCATCTATATGGTTTATGTTTTTGCCAGTGTATTTAATCCCGACGCGAGTTGCACTATGTGTTACATTTATACCATCCGCTCCATGGCAGGGTACATGATCATGTACTTTATTGTTTCCTATGTGATTCGAACAAAAAAAGATATTAAGCTGTTCATCAAAATCTGGATTGGGCTGTCGCTATTGGCGGCGCTTTATGCATTTAAACAGGAGTATCTGGGACTTGCAGGCTACGAAAACCGTTGGCTCCATGCCAGTGAAGAACGGTTCTGGCTAATTTATCAATGGGGGAGAATCCGAAAATTCTCATTTATGGCGGACCCCACAGCGTTCGGCATTTGTATGGGCTATTCCGGGACAATGGTTATCGCCCTGGCATTGGGTAAATTCACCCGCCGTAAGAAAATTATCCTGGGATTTATTGCGCTGGTTATGTTCCAGGCAATGCTGTTTTCCGGTACCCGCGCTGCCTTTGTGATGCCGGTTTTGGGGGCCGCATTTTATGTGATGCTGGCTCGCAACAAAAAATTGTATATTGCGGCAGTGATTGGTGCGGTTATGTTTTTGGCATTAATAAAAGCACCGATTTATCTTGGTCCGACGTTCAAGCGATTTCAATCAGCATTTAATGCCTCGGAGGATGCGTCGTTTCAGGTGCGCCTGGAAAATCAACGCATGATCCGTCCCTGGATCTGGCGGCATCCGCTTGGCGGCGGACTGGGCGCGACCGGTGTGTGGGGTGAACGATTCGCCCCCAACGCGTTCCTGTCCACATTCCCACCAGACAGTGGGTATGTACGTGTGGCAGTAGAATTAGGCTGGGTGGGACTGACGCTATACATGCTACTATGGATCGCGATTTTTAAGCAGGGTATTAATAGTTTCTTTATCATTCGCGATCCGGTACTGAAGAGTATTGCTTTATCCATGTTATGTGTGTTGTTTTGTTTGATGGTGGTGAATTATCCGCAGGAAGCTATCAAACAATTGCCCACCAGTTTGTTGTTTTGGGTGGCTGCGGCAGTTGTCAGCCGCGCAGGTCAAATTGATATGGAAGAGCAACAGAAAAAGATAAAGGCGTTAAAACAGAAAGCAAAGAAACAAAAAGCAGTTGAAGCACCGGTTTCGTGAATCCAATATAATAAATCATGGTGTGCTTTGGAGCTTATTTTTTTGTTTGCCAACGGCCAACAGCCAAAAGCAAATAGCGATGTACTCCAAATTTATAATGAACTATAGATTCATCTGAATAATAAAATACCTGATCCTGACTAATTCAACGAGGTTCCTATGAAAATACGAAATCCGAACTCCCGTTTTAAGATTAAACCGAAACGATCCGACCTCGTGTTGGAAGTCGGCGGTGGTCACAATCCGCATCCGCGGTCAAATATTGTGGTCGACAAGTTTCATGACAGCAATTATCACCGCAGCGATGATGTAAAAGTTCACAAAGATCAGCTTTTCCTGATTGCTGATGGCGAACATCTGCCGTTTAAGGACAATGCCTTCGATTATGTGATTAACAATCATGTCATCGAACATGTACCCGATCCGGCGCAGTTCTTTGATGAGTTATCACGCGTCGCCAAACGTGGCTACGTGGAAGCGCCCTCACTGATCGGCGAGCATTTAATTCCTAAAGAATCGCACACCTGGGGCATCCTGGAAATCGACGATAAAATTGTAATGATGAAAAAGTCCAATTTGAGTTATATCCCCAAGCTTGATTTTGGTGATCTGCTATTGTATTTCATCGCCCAGAATTCTATTGGTTTTAAAATTCTGCAAAAAACCTATCCCAACCTGTTAACTGTACGTTACGAATGGCAGGATAAAATCGATTACATTATAGAGCCATCCGACCCGGAGTTGCGGTCATATTTCATGCAGACCTGGGACATGGAGAAAATTACGAAAGTCTTCAAACGGAAATCAAAGGTCGAAGAATTGGTGACGTCGGTTGCGGCGTTTTTTGAAGTGCTCGGTGAGTTTGCATTCCGGAAAGTTTTCAAATCGCGGTTTGAGAAAAAAGCGGTGTTTTAGGTATAAGAGTTTCTGCATAAGTAATCGAAATTTGTTATCCTGGAAAAATGTATTATTTAGTCATACTCCTTATCGTGGATGTTGACATTTATAAATAAGATTGCATTTAAATAAAAAATTTTCTATAATAATTCTGTTGTTTTACTAATCCGATAACTTTCATTTATACAACTATTTTCATTCCGAATTTTTTGACTTATTAAAATGCCTGAAGAAGAGTCATTAATTCCAAAACATGGCGGCTATCGCAATCTTAAAAGTTTCCAAATCGCTCGACTAATCTATGATGTCACAGTTCGGTTTTGTGACCGCTACATCGATCGGCGAAGTCGAACCCATGATCAGATGGTACAAGCCGCTCGATCCGGCGTTCAAAATATCGCTGAAGGGAGTCAAGCATCAGGAACATCAAAGAAATTTGAGCTAAAATTGACAAATGTCGCCCGTGCCAGCCTTGAAGAGCTTCGATTAGATTATGAAGATTTTTTAAGACATAGAAGGCTGGTGATGTGGGATAAGGATGACATGCGCCGTCGTGCGTTAATTAATCGCAGGTGTACGACTGCCGATGATGTTGCTGAGTGGGTTCAGGAAATTTCAAAAGATTATGGACTTCCTCGACAGAATGGACCGGGGCAAAAAAATGAACGTAGAAGTATGTCCAGCAGGTCTGTGTCGTCCATTTACTCTGAAATTGCGGCAAATGCAGTTTTGATTTTGATTGTAGTAGCAATATCGCTATTAGACCGCCAGCTTGCCGCACAGGCTGAAGCATTTGAAAAGGAAGGTGGCTTTACGGAACGGCTGTATCGTACCAGACAGAAAAGGCGAAAAAATAACTAAAATACTATAATAAAAGTTATTTCATCAACAAAACCTTCGCCGATGTCCCCCCAATTTCTGTTTTCAATCGCAACACATAAATCCCACTGGCTGTAGATGCTCCTGACTGAGTTTCGCCGTGCCATTGAAATGCATGATTACCATCCGACAAATGTCCGTTCCAGAACGTGCGTACCAGTTTCCCTTCAATATTATAAATAGTTAAAGCGACATGCATTGCTCGATCCAAATGAAAGGAAATAGTTGTTGTTGCATTAAACGGATTGGGATAGGCGGGCAAAAGTTGAAATGAAGCGATCGTTGTGTATGTTGCATTCGTGGATGCCGGAACATTGCTCGGTACAGGGTATTCGATCGCGCCAATATCATAGCCACCGCGTTCGGGGCGTTTGTAATCAAAAAAGTCAAACGTAACACCAAATGCTGATACGTCCGTGCCGCTATCGATTACCGGTGAATTCATGTTCATCGAATAATCATAATGAAGCGTGTCGACAAACAGCAGTTCGGAAAGATCGAGCGTGAAGTAATTATTGCTGTTGCTGTATTGCCCTTGCAGATACGCTTCAATAAATGCCCGCTCCGGCCGGGGATTATCGCCATACGCCGTCATGTGATACTTATAGCTGCCAGGATCGACAATAATATTATTTTGAATCCGGCTGCTGTCGCCCTGTTCGTCACTATACCCAAACGTGATACCGTTGTTCTTGGGCCTAATAATCGTATTGTTGAAAATATAAATGGAATGGCCAATATTTCCATCACGCGCAGCGATGAAAATACCATCCAGGCCACGTGGTTTGTACGGATCGCCATGTAAACCGTTATTCACAATAATATTGTTATAAATCACATTCTCACCATTCCCCTGATCGAAAATACCAACGCCTTCACCATCATGAATGAAGTTATTAAAACAATCACAGCTTGAGCCCTGATTAAGCATAATGCCGCTCATGTTTCCGTATTTCATTTTGTAACTATCGTTCGTAATTACATTGTGGTGCACATTGCAATTTACAACCGCGCTTCCGATCTGGATGCCATCCCAGCCGGTGCTGTCCACACGATTGTAATAAACATTGACCCCATCGAGATTGGGTGGGTATACAATATTGTCACCGTCCGAGCATGTTAATGTTTTACCATCGTAAAATGAGCTGCCGACATAAATTCCCTCATATCCAATGTTATGGATGTACATATCATGAATCGACGTCTGGCGTTGAACAAAAGTATCACGCGTGTCAGCGTCATCGGGATCGCCTTCCAGTAGACCGTCGTTATCATAATCCAGGGCATTGCCGGAACCGTCGGGACAGGTCGGTTCGGTGCGAAAGACCAGTCCTACTGATTCGATATTTTTTATTTCAATATGATCTATTTCCACAAAACTTGAACGCGCCTCGGCCTTGATACCAATTCCAGTCTCTGATGTAATGACGATGCCATATTGAAGCGCCGGATCACCGCTGCCGGTTAAATGCAGATGTTGACAGAAGAGCAGATAGATTCCATAATTGTTGATGGAGCGAATATCGACTCCCCCGACTTCATTGATAATAATGATTGGCTGTTCGGACGACCCGAACAAATTGCTAATAATCAATTTATCCCGTTCACCGGCAGCAAGCATCAATGTATCGCCGGGCTGCACAAATGAAAAATCCGACCGGCCATCGATAACCACAATGTCACTGCTAATCAGGATGGTTTCGGCCATCATGGACGATGGAAATAGGCAAAGAAACGATAGAATGATTGTGATAAAGGCAGTAAGAATTGCGTTGGTTCGAAACATTGGGCGCTGCATTGGTAATGAAAAAACGGTCATTAGCATAAGTAATATCCTTGTGTTGAGTGATTCGTTGTATTATGTATCGTCAGCAGGTGCGCGGGAATTGAGGCGATATTTGGGATCTGTCAAATAAAAGCCTGAATTGAGATCATTCCTTGTTTTTGAAAAAGAGAAAATGGGGCTCATTCATTTAAAATACTTCAATTTACTTTGTCCGCTGCTCGCATAAAGCTGGAATAATTCAATAAATGCGAAGGAAGTAGACATGGCGATTAGATAACAAACGATATCTCTCACTCTTCCTTGTCACCTTGTCTCCAATTCTCAAAAACAGGTGTGTTTATGTAATGATCCAATCAATAAAACTATCAATCAGATACTGAGAAACAATTACGAATAATACTCCCTAACTCCTTAAAATTTTAAAAAAGTAAGCGATAATATATATATTGGTGGATTGCGTTTCAGTAAGTGAAGTATACTGATTACGTTATTAAAGTACCATCGAAAGTTATACCGGTGACTGATAACCGATCACAATTACGCTGTCTATTCGATTTAATTATAAAGCCGGTACCGGGAGAAGAATGCAACTATCAATTATCATCGTGAACTGGAACACACGGGAGCTATTGATGCAGTGCCTCGAGTCCGTGTTTGAGCAGACGCGTGTTTCGTTTGAATTGTTCGTTGTCGATAATGCATCATCAGATGGCAGCGCACAGATGGTGGCGCAGCAATTCCCTGAGGTTCATTTAATTGCCAACGATACCAACAATGGATTTGCCGCAGCTAATAACCAGGCGATACCGCTGGCACAGGGCACGTATGTTCTGTTACTGAATCCGGATACCCGAGTGCTCGATCATGCGCTCGACAAAATGGTGAATTATTTGGAAGAATCTCGTGACGCCGGCGCGCTGGCGTGCAAGCTATTGAATAGTGATGGCTCCTTGCAAAAAAGCGTTGGTAATTTTTATTCATTTTGCAACACACTTTTGGAAAATCGGATTATTCCGAAACTGGCGCCAAGCAACGACTTCCTCGCCAAAAAACTGGTGGCATTTTGGGATCACAATTCAGAACGGGAAATTGACTGGGCACGAGGCGCTGTGCTAATGGTACGGCGAGCAGTCGTCGAACAGATTGGACTGTTGGACGAGCAATTTTATATTTATGGCGAAGAAATTGACTGGTGTTGGCGGATCAAAGCCGCTGGCTGGAAAATCATGTACATCCCCGAATCGGAGATTATTCATCATGGTAAGGCCGCATCGAACCAACGGCAGGTGGAGATGTTCATTCAAAATTATAAAAGTTTTTACATTTTTTTGAAAAAGCATTATCCACTTTATTCGTACCGATTGTACAGGGCGCGAACACTTGTCTACACCATGTTGTGGTTGACCAGGCTGAGTCTGCAATGGATTGCTGCTATCGGAAATGTGCAGAAACAAGCCAATGCGAAGAATGGACTGGCACTATATCTGGCATCGTTAAAATGGCATTTTTCAGCCGATTCAAAAATTAAGGTTCATAAAAAAGTGAATACTGAAATGTTTGTTAATGCGGACGTTTGATGGTGATCGATTTTTTGGAGCAAAATAATCTAGTGGCAGAATAATGAAAACAACAACAAATTTCATTTAGTTATCTAGATCACGAATGGTCTACCAATTGCACTCATCATTCTTTTAATTATTTTGCTGTTTAATTATTCTGCCATTTTTTTAATAGGAAATCACCATGACTTTTTTGAAGATAACATTCTGGACCAGCTTTGCCCTGGTTTTTTACGCCTATCTCGGCTATGGCATTATTTTGCTGATGGTTCAGAAACTGAAAAAACTGCTAGGACGGGACAGGCAGGAAACATCAGATAAATCATTGAAATTTGAGCCGGAAGTGACATTGTTAATTGCCGCCTACAACGAAAAAGCTCATGTCCCGGAAAAAATTAGGAATTCATTGTCGCTCGATTATCCGCGCGATAAGCTGAACATTATGTTTGTCACCGATGGTTCGGATGATGGTTCGGTTGAAATGTTACAACAGTACGAAAGTATTACGGTGTTGCACGAGCCACAACGGCGTGGGAAAATCAGCGCTATTAACCGGGCCATGCAACATGTAAAAACACCAATCGTGATTTTTACGGATGCAAACACCAATCTCAACACAACGGCCATTCGGGAAATTGTCTATCACTATCAGGACCCAAGCGTCGGCGGCGTATCCGGTGAAAAACGGATTGACCCGGTCAGTCAGCACAGTGTAAGCGGCGCCGGGGAGGGGCTATACTGGCGCTATGAGTCATTTTTGAAGCGGCTCGACTCCAATCTTTACACGGTTGTCGGCGCAGCAGGGGAACTGTTTTCGATTCGCACCAGACTGTTTGAACGCGTGGAACCGGACACCATTCTCGATGATTTCATCATTTCCCTGCGAATCGCCAAACAAGGCTATCGCGTGATTTACGAACCCAACGCATGTGCGCTAGAATCGCCGTCCTTTTCGCTGAAAGATGAAATGACACGTAAGGTTCGTATCTGCGCCGGTGGGATCCAGTCAATCATTCGGTTAGGTGATTTGCTGAATCCGTTTCGTTACCGGATGTTAACAATCCAATATGTGTCGCACCGGGTGCTGCGCTGGACACTTGCACCGCTGGCATTGGTGCTCATGCTCATCGTTAATGCAGATTTGGCAGTTCGGGAAGGTGGAATTTATACGCTGGTTATGGCCGGACAGTTAATGTTTTATTCGTTTGCATCCCTGGGATGGCATTTAGCAAATAGAAAGATTAGAATAAAATTATTCACCACACCAATGTATTTCGGCATGATGAATGTCGCTGCCTATATAGGATTTGTTCGCTATCTCCGCGGCAAACAATCCGTGCTGTGGGAGAAAGCCAATCGCGCCGATGCAATTACGCAGGAACCTGAGGAACTGTCAGCAATGATTGTCCGCAAGGAAGAGCGTGTTGAACAATGCTAATTGAGTACTGGGTACAGATTATTTCAGTTTTACCGATCTTTATTGGTGACTGGTAATGATTTCAATTGTCAAGTAGGTTATTTAAAACAAGTAGGTCTGATTGCATGTCACAGTGACAAATAGATGAGGATTCAAAAATAATCTTTTTTCCCATCTCTTCTTGTCGCCTTATCTCCTTGTCACAATTTCATGTACCGTAACTCCAAAAATAAGTTTGGATATAAAGCAGTTATAAACCCCGTCGGATGGGAGCAATCATATGAAAATTACAGTTGTCGGAACCGGTTATGTCGGATTGGTCACAGGCGCTTGTTTTGCCGACACCGGGCTGGATGTAACCTGTATGGATATTGATGAATTTCGCATTGATGATTTAAAAATAGGTATTCTGCCGATATACGAACCGGGTCTCGAAGAACTTGTCGAACGAAATTTGGAAAAAAACCGGCTTCGCTTTACCACAGATATTGAGTCTGCTCTAACTGATTGTGAGGTGGTATTTATCGCTGTCGGTACGCCAGCCGATGATGACGGCAATTCCGATCTGCACCACATTTTGAATGCTGCCCGGGATGTTGGTAAATACATGCAGAATTACATGGTGGTCGTTACGAAGGCCACGGTGCCGGTTGGCACGGCGTATAAAGTCAAGGATGTTATCCGGGAAGAGCTGGATAAACGGGGGAGTGGTCTGGAATTCGATATTGCATCGAACCCGGAATTTTTGAAAGCTGGTGCGGCTGTGATGGATTTTTTGAAACCGGACCGAATTGTGATCGGGATTGAGTGCGGGAAAACCGAAGCGATAATGCGCCGACTGTATAAGCCGTTTCTGTTGAATGCGCATCCGATTATTTTTATGGACATCACCTCTGCCGAAATGACCAAATACGCGGCGAATGCAATTCTGGCAACGAAAATCAGTTTTATTAACGAAATTGCCAATCTATGTGAAAAAGTTGGTGCGGACATTAATTTGGTTCGCAAAGGCATTGGCACAGATCCGCGAATTGGGTTTGATTTTATTTACCCCGGCATTGGCTTTGGCGGATCGTGCTTCCCCAGAGATGTACGCGCCCTGATCCATACGGGTGATGAATACGACTATCCGATGGAGGTACTGCGAGGTGTGGATACTGTCAATATACGGCAAAGGAGTGTGTTGTTTACCAAAGTGTCGAATTATTTTGGTGATAGAATAAAAGGCCGCAATGTCGCCATCTGGGGATTATCGTTCAAGCCCGGTACGAACGACATGCACGAAGCGCCGTCGATTGAACTGATTGACAGTCTGCTCGCGGCCGGATGCAATATTAAAGTGTACGATCCCAAAGCCATGAACGATGCCCGGCAGTTATTTGGTGACAGGATCACCTATGCCAATGAACATTACGAAGCGCTGATTGATTCTGACTGTCTGTTGATCGTCACCGAATGGCAGGAATTTCGCTTTCCCAATTTTATTGTCATGACCAAGCTCATGAAAAACAAAGTCATTTTTGATGGTCGCAATATTTTCGATCCGGTGGAATTGGAGCAGTTGGGGTTCGATTATCACTGCCTCGGGATTCGTAATGACAATATATATGTGCCTGTCAAGAAAAAAGTTAAGGTGCACGAATAAATTTTGTAACGTTTTCCTTCAAACAAAGCGGATGGATTGTAAGTCATCTGCTATTTTTTTTGCTGGAATAGAAAAATTCCAGCCAATGAAACTTCTTAAGGATTCTGAACTAAATAAGTTGTTCAACTTTTACAAAGTTAACAGTATGTCATTCCTGCGAATGCAGGAATCTCCATGCACGGACACAGGGGATATCTGAATTCGCATAGATGAAAGTGCATGTTAGGATTTTGTCACACATGGCCAAGTTATTTAATTCTCATTCCTAAGTTTGAAAAAGACTTTTTGCCATGAAGTCACAATGAACTCGAAGAAAAGCAGAATCCGTTTTGAATAAAAACTGGTGTCTTTTATGACGTTGTGGTTCTATCAAAAATTTTAGCATAGAACAAAACGAACGATTTAGCGTCTATATAATTCAAAACAAATTAACCCAGACCAGTGACAGGTAATTTTTAATAATAACATTTTAGTTTTCCAATAGCAAATTAAAGCTGACCTAAACATCAATATGAAAAACTTATTCATCAAAACGGCGAGTGATTACTCGGATGCGATCGTCATTGCCAGACACACCGCAGAAATCTGGAATGAGACCACCGATCATGAGTACTTTGATAAAATGAATCAGTACATCCAGCGTTTTCCGGCGGGATATATTATTGGATTGATAGGTGAGCAGGCGGTTGCTTCATCAGTTGCATTCCCGATTCGTACCATCCCTGAGTTTGCCGAGATTAACTCGGGGAATATATTTGACTCGTGTGAGGTGACTGGCTTATATTACTATATTCATGTTATTCAGGTTCTCGAAAAATTTCAAAATCGTGGTTTTGGAATTAAATTGCTCCGGCATCAACAACAAATGGCTCGAGCATCGGATTTCAAATCAATTGTTGGCATGGCTGTGGATCATAAACTGGAAATGTGGAAACGCTGTGGATTTGAAGAGACCGGTGTTTCAGGTGAATATAAATCTTTTGGGCGCATGATGTGGGTGAAAATGAATATTGACTAGCTGAGAATCATAGATAGCAGCTAACTAACTTGACTGGAAAATCATTAATGACAAAACTCTATTCCGAACTGGCCACGGTATATTATGAAATGTACCAAACCTTGTTCAATTACAAACAAGAATTTAAGAAATATCATGATATTCTCCGCCGGTACCAATGCCGTTCCGTGCTCGAACTGGCATGTGGCAACGGCCAACTGACGCCGTACTTCATGGAATGTCAATATGACTACTGTGGTTTAGATTTATATAATGAAATGCTGACTATTGCGCGCATCAATCATCCGGATGCACGGTTTGTCAGGGGCGATATGTGCGATTTGCAGTTCGATGAAAAATTCGATGCGATTATCATTCCCGGCCGCAGTTTCTGTTACATGACGACGAACGATGATATGTTATGTGCGTTTGCATCCATTCAGCGTACGTCAAAACAGGGCGGCATTTTTGTATTTGACAATTTTAAAGCCGATGCCATTTTTGCTGATTTCAAGCAGGATATGCAGCACTGTGTTGCATATCAAACTCGTCGATACATACGTGATAGTCAGTGTACCCCCCCCAATCTGGCGACAGGCTGGATATGGAATTGGGACGCGACCTACACGGTTGAAGAAGCCGGCAAAGAAATGCGAGTCTATCACGACACATCAGTGCTACGGGCGTTTATAAAGGAAGAACTATCGCTATTACTGCAGTTAGCCAATTTTGAAATAAAGGAATTGTTCGCGGATGAATTCTCCTTTTTGGTAGTTGCAGGTTAGGAATTCAGGTTTCAAGTTAGGGGTTCATGCTTCAGCATGTAATTTGCCTGCTATCGTTGCCTCACTCACACTACAATAATTTATTCAAAAAATTTCACTCCTTGACAAAATCAGTTGACAAATTTCTGAATTATTTTAAATTAAAGAAATACGCCAAATATCAGGAATTATTCTATGCAAAAAACGGGTGAACTGATTGTCAAAACAATACGGCTTGTTCCTTTGGTTTTAATGTTCTGTTTGCAATTCAACGCAACCTTTGTAATTCCTCTTGCTTCTGCTGCTGAATTTACTCGCGGCATCGGGAATTATCCCGGTGAAAGCAACGAAAATTTCTCTCCGACTATGAAAATCGATAACGATACTTACCGCAACCTGGCATTGCGGCGACCAGCGTGGCATTCCAGCAGTATTGATTATAATTTGACGGCGCAATTGGTCCCTGATCCCAACTATTCCGATAATCAGTTGATGATTTCCGATTCATATTTCTATTCGGATTTCTGGTATCGCACCGAGTTTTTCGTCCCCGCTTCATACGATGGAAAACGCGTGTTTCTCAATTTTGATGGCATCAATTGGAAAGCAACAGTGTACTTAAATGGCGCTAAATTAGGCCGGATGGAAGGTGCGTTCACCCGTGGTCAGTTTGATGTAACAGATGCGTTAATTCCCGATCAGATGAATGCGCTGGCTATTCAGATCGAAAAAAATGACGCACCGGGTTTCGTGAAAGAACAAACAAAATGGAGTCCCGATGCCAACGGCGGTGAACTCGGCGCAGACAATCCCACTTTCCATGCGTCGGTCGGTTGGGACTGGATTCCCACAATTCGCGGTCGTAATATTGGTATTTGGAATGATGTATATTTGACCAGTAGCGGTCCGGTTACACTCACCGATCCATTTGTTACAACCGATTTACCGCTGCCAGATACGACGCAGGCAGATATTCAGATTGAAGTGACTTTACGAAATCACACAACGAAGCAGGTGATGGGTGATTTGCAGGGAATGATTGGTGACGTTTCCTTTCAACAACAGATCGTACTCAGGCCATCAGAAACACAAGTTGTAAAATTAAGCTCAGCCACCCATGCGCAATTAAAATTGAAGCAGCCCGAATTGTGGTGGCCCAATGGTTATGGGCGACAGTATTTGTATGATATTTCCCTTAAATTTGTGACCGATGATGGCCATGTGTCCGATACAATATCGTTCAAAACCGGCGTTCGCGAAATGGCCTACAACGAAGACGGTGGTATTCTGAAAATATGGATCAATGGCCGGCGATTTGTGGGATTTGGCGGGAACTGGGGATTCCCGGAATCTAATTTGCGTTATCGGAATCGCGAATATGATGTTGCCGTCCGCTACCACAAAGATATGAATTTCACCATGATCCGCAACTGGGTCGGCCAGACCGGCGACGATGAATTCTACGAGGCATGTGATCGGTATGGCATTATGATCTGGCAGGATTTCTGGCTGGCAAATCCTGTTGATGGCCCCAATCCGGTAGATGACGAATTGTTTATTGCGAATGCACGGGATATGATCCGGCGTGTTCGTAATCATCCATCTATGGCGCTCTACTGTGGCAGAAACGAAGGCAATCCTCCCGAACTGCTGGACAATAACCTGCGGGAGACAATCGCGGAACTCCATCCGGGATTGCATTACATTTCCAACTCGGCATTTGGCGTAGTGAGTGGTGGCGGCCCATACCGGGCACAGCCGCTGAAAGTCTATTTTGAACAACGCGCTACGTCCAAACTTCACAGTGAAATGGGCATGCCCAATATCGTCAGCTATGAAAGTCTCCAAAAAATGATGCCGGACTCCTCGCTGTGGCCGCAGGAACGTATGTGGGGCGTTCACGATTTTTGCTTGAACGGTGCGCAAGGCGGTTCATCATTCAAAGAAATGATGCACACTGGTTTTGGCGACATGGATAATGCGAACGATTGGGTCAACTATGCGCAGTGGATTAATTATCAGGGCTATCGCGCGATGTTCGAAGCCCATAGCAAGCACCGCATGGGCTTGCTGCTGTGGATAAGCCACACTGCGCGGCCATCGATGGTGTGGCAGACTTACGATTATTATTTCGAACCGACCGCTGCGTATTTTGGCTGCAAAAAAGCCGCGGAACCGCTGCACATCCAGTGGAACCCGTTGAGCGACAGCGTGGAAGTTGTTAATTATCATTCGCGCCATGGAGACGGTTTAACAGCAATCGCCGAATTGTTTAATGTGGATGGCTCGGTGCGATGGCAGAAGACGGAGCATATCAACGCTCCGGAAGACAGCCGGCAACGTTGTTTTGCGATTGAGTATCCGAAAGAATTGAGCAGCGTCTATTTCCTGCGCTTGAAACTTGAACAGCAGGACAAGCTTGTGTCGGAAAATTTCTACTGGCGTGGACGGGATGACGGCAATTTTCAGGCGATTCATTCGTTACCATATGCTAAATTACAAACCGATACGAAGGTAACGCGAACAGGCAATCGCTGGCGGCTGAGCACAAAACTGGAAAATCAATCGAGCTATCCGGCATTAATGATTCGGTTGAAAGTCGTGCGCGAGAAATCCGGCGATCGCATTTTGCCTGTACTTTATAGTGATAACTATGTGTCGCTCATGCCTGGTGAAGAAAAAATTGTTACGATGGAAGTTCAGCAGGCGGACACGCGTGGAGAGAAACCTTTAGTAGTGATAGAAGGGACAAAGATACTCTGATTTCAAATGCAATACATCGTATCCAGTCTCTGGCTGGAAGCATGAATTACTAGGCTCTGCCTTGTAACCCAATCGGTAGAACCGCGAAAATAGTTACATTAATGCCTTTCCCGCTAACTTATAAATATACTTTCGGAATTAATAAGTTAAATTGTCCATTTAGTGACACTCGCAGTTAGAACCAGATAAATCTCGCAATAAGCTTCAAATTAATTAAAATTCTACAAAAAATGATTGATAATTTACAAAAAAAATGCTATTTTAACAATAGTATTAACCGGTTCAAGGTTCAATGTCCCGGTTAAATATTTTCGTTCTTTCGCTTGAAAATCTGCTAATTTTAAAACAATAAAGTAATTTAATATATTGCCTCAATTTGAGTTTCAATTTCGAGTCGACCTGCCAGAACCGCTGTTTTGTCACTTCCATATTTACTAATTCATCAATTTGACGAATGTATTTGGAGGATGAATTCATGGATATTCAAAAACCGAATCCGAAATCAGTTTCTGATGTCATTCGTTCAATTAAGGAATCCATTAATAATGGATTAGGGATTGTACCGCTTATCGGTGCGGGAATGTCCGCAGCGTCAGGGATCCCCGCCGGTCTGGATTATCAGGCATATCTTTTTTATTGTCTCGCTCGTGTTTTTGGAACAGATGGAAACGGCAAACCTATGGAACCGTGGAATCCCGGAACATTGCGTTGGCCGGATTATTCGGACGTACCTATTTATCAGAATATCCGTGAATCCATGCGACAATGGTCCGAGATATTTGTAAAAAATATTAAGCGTGATACTGGCGATAATTCAAAAGGAGAAACCATTGATTATGCAATCTGGCAGGCAATTGGCGCTGTAGCTGATTGGCGCGCAATGCTGAATTTATTATCACGCTTAAAGTATGAAGACGGTACAGTCAGCATAAAACACTCCGACACGCGAGTTATTGATTCTTTTTTTGTAAATTTGATGCGTGGAAAACAGCCAAACACCGCTTATTTACTGCTTGCTCATTTGGACGATATTCTTCGCATCAAAGTCATTCTTACAACCAACTTCGACAATCTGATTGAATTATCATTTCAGCAGATTTCCAAACCGATCGCAGTATTTGATGTCCATATGGATGCAAGTCTACCGGATGCGGATTTTGTTCGTGCGCAACGGTCAATTGTTAAGATGCATGGTGGCCGTTACGGATTACGGGCGGATTTCTCTCTGGATAAGTATCCGACAACCGACGACGTTGAAAAATTTGTCTCATATTTATCCATGTATAAAAAGGACGGAATGTATGTGGTAAATAATCAACGAAATTTACTGGTGATGGGCGTTTCTGGGAATGAGCGACGAACAGTGGCGTTGATTTGCCGAGCGATGGTTATTCTGAAAGAATTGGAAGTGTATTGGTTATGCTATCGGGAAGATCAGGTAAAAATTGTTCATGATGCTTTTATGCAAACGTTGAGTGTCCTACAAACAGCTGAAAATATCGAGCATATGAATATGCTGATTGGCGATCGTATCAAGATTTGTGTTGCATCGAATTTGTCGCTATTCATGCTTGAACTTTACCAAAATATATTTCTATCATTACCTCCGGGCGGTGTTCCTTTTCACGCAGTATGGGCAATTCCACCGAAGCCTGATCCTCTGATTTTAAATATAAATAATGACAAAATTAAAGAATTGATGGATGTAATTACTTCGGCTAATAAAAACATATTATTAAATGGAGAAAGCAGGGTTTCATCAATCGCATCAGCAGTGTTTTATGAATTGTCATCTATATTTCATTGTGTCTGGATCGATCTGACAGAGAATTTTGATATTTATGATTTTGCATTCTCAATAATTGATTCCCTGGCGTATGAAGCAGGAATTAGCGGATTGGTGCCTGTATATATTCACAGGCATAACCGCGAGAATAAACAAAAGCAGATGGAGCAACTTAAAGTATTGTTGGGAAATTTGGCGCGCTATTCAACCCGGCGTTTTGTAGTATTTATAAATGGACGAGATTTCCCGGGGCCGATAGAAAGCGTTGACTATAAACGTTGGGAAAAAGAAGGATGTCTGCTCGATGTACTTATGGTCTTGGAGCAGTTATCCTTACCCGATATTAAATATATCTTTTTAAATCGAGATAAAAATCTGGAATATGCTAGTTTCCAGTCATATCAAATTCAATTGGGTGATGAAACCTGGAAGGATGAAAACCGACTTAAAAATTACCAGGCAATTGTTCGTACGCTTGGTTTGTTTCCCAAAAATAAAACCCGGCGAATTTTACTGAGGCAATAAAAAAAATATCTAATTCCAAGGCAATATTGAGAGAGTTGGAAGGGATTATATTTAAAAATGGAAGTTATCCGGCCCGGCTTCACCGGTTTGTTTTGGCGTTGACATTTTTCCGTCACCCATGTTATTTATCCGTATTGCATTCATGGCCATTTATTAAATCTCCAAAATCATTTTCAATTGCGCATGATAATGATGAACTCCGTTATTATGAAGCTAAAGTCTATTTGGAAGTGCTCCGGCGCTGCCATGCGATTCGTGATGATGAAGGACAATTCACGTACATGCATCATTCAACTGCACTAATTTTTCAGGCATATCTCAGAGTACAACTCGGTGATGATTATGATTATTTATCTGCGGAATGTCATCAAGGTATTGCCGACTGGTATATGAAACAATATCGGGCTTCCGGAGACGTCATTGCCGCTTATGAATCCATTTATCATCGGTTTAAATGTATTGAGTCTGCGTTGGAAATTAAGTTAGATGATATTCTCAATAAAAAACGCTTTATGGATACATCTGTCCTCGAAATAATTCTTTCGCTTGAACTCACAAAGAGCAATGTATTGTCCTCATTTCATACTTATACAATGATGCACTTGTTTAAAAATTTTATTGATCGTGTTGATTTACAGCAACCCGACTCTGTCAGTGTGTCTGCAAAAATGAAAAATCTCCAGAAGAACGGGGAATATGAGTGGCATATTGGCCAGCTTGCCAAAATCCGGAAGAGCCTTGCAAAAATTCAGAACAAGTACTATCATCAAATCGGAAATTATCCATGTCCTGCGGAGACGGGGAAGGTCCATGAGTTACAGCAAGAAAGGTCGTCGAGCGATATCATATCTAGGCATACTCGACTTGAGATAGATATTTCACCAATTAATAAAAAATGGGAAGCGATTAAGCATTTTATTAATATTCGTTATTACGATGATGCCCATAAACTGATTAATGAAATTTTGACTGAATTATCAATTCAGGAAGAATTAATTTTATCAGGCAATACTATACTCATCCGCGAGAGTGCCTTGGAATGGATTTACTATTGGATTCATGAAGTGAACACCAGTAAAATAGGGATGAAGGACGCATTAAGTGTATGTCAACCCATGTTCCGATTTGTCGTTCAATTATGCCGCCGTTTTCAATTGCTCATGTTATACTTTGCTCAGATTGAACACTATCTAAAAGAATCGACTCCGACCCATCGATCTCGGGAGACCGAATATTATATTAAAGCAGAAAAAATTTACATCTTCTCCACTGAAATTATGCACTATATTTTGGATTCAAATTTCCTGAATCATGAAAATGGTTTGCTAAGAACCAATACAGGAATTCTGCTGTCCCGCATGATGCGTCACAACGAAGCTTATCGACGTTATAACGAGGCGTACAGCTACCTAAATATCGCTGCCGACAGTGATAGCCCTTACGGATACTCAATTATTGACCTGCGGCGAGGAGAGACCTTTCTGAGTCAGATCGAGCAGAATTTGTATACTCGTGATGCTGATAAAAATGGAAATCATTCTGGCAATTCCCAGCCAATTACGCGATGTGATAAAATTCAAATTGGCATGTTGTTCGATGCGATTGCCAGCGTGGATCGGGCAGAAAGTCGTATGAAAGGTATTTCAGTAAATACATGGTGGTACTGTTGGATGTATGAAATGCAATTGAATATTTGTTTGCAAATTATGATGCTGAGGGAGAAAATTATGAGTAAAATTTTCCCAACCAGAACTGAAGCCGGAAAAATGGACAAATATGATCTGTTCGCACGTTGCCGGGAATGTGAATATTGTGGGAAACGATTTCAAAGCAATTTTGCCAAAGGTATGCAAATTGTAAGCGATGATATGCTTCGGCTTTCGCGTTACCTGAAATTTGCGAATGACTATTTTAGCGTAATCAAAAAACAACCCTGTGCAGCGTCCGCAATTACAATAACTGATTTTTATGATAATATACGGTATTGCAGAACACGACTTCAGGAACTATTTGAATCTTATGATGGTTGTAATCAAGGCGTTCAGGATTATGCAAAAAAAATAGCTGAAATAATCGATACCAGAATACATAATTTGTAAACTTGAGAATATGAAATTTAAAGTAAGGGTCTTCACGTCGAAAATGAAATGCGAATACTCAATTGGTAAGGATAGAACGATATGAAATTGAGCGAGTTTTTTGATAGGTTGTTAAATCGTGATGTGACTGGGATTTTCAGGAGAATACCGTTAAATGTAACAGGGCGATTATATGTTAGCCCAATGCCGTTCGGTGCGTATGATCCCGGTAATCGTTTATTGGGAGTTTATAAGAAAAACAATATCGATCATGTTTTTGTATTGGTGACAGATGCAGAATTGGAAAAGAAAGCCAAACGAAATCTGTTCAAACAATACGAAAAAGCCGGGATCACGTTTTCACGGTATGTGATTAGAGATTTTCAAGCGCCATCAATTGACGTCATTGCAAATTTGGTTGATGAAGCGAAGCAGCGATTAGCCGATCAGAGAGTTGCCGTTCATTGTCATGCAGGCGTTGGTCGGACTGCTGTTGCTGTCTGTTCAATTGTGGTTGCGATAGAAAGAATGTCAGTTGATGATACGATTCAATTTGTGAAAAAGAATATGCTGGTAAATATCACGACGGAGCAGATTAATCTGATTCGCAAATTTGCAGATTCGATTGAGAAGCTGTCTTTAAAAGATGAACTTTAAACCTAAAACAAGGGAGGAAGACCTGTGCCAACAACCTATGCATCGGAAGCGCTCAAAGTCTTGCGCGATCCGAATCAGTTTGTCTGGTATGTCATCACGCTGTTTGCTTTTGTCGTTTACGTCTATGCCGTCGAAATCGAACGAAAAAACTGGAACCTGGTATTTGCTGGCATCGCGTTTTGGGGGATGGATTGGTTCAATGAGATCTGGAACGGCATTGTGTTTCATGCGACTAATTATGCGCCAGTATGGGGCGCGCCTGGTAAAACTGCCTATCTCATATTAATTGGCCTGAATATCGAAATCTGCTTCATGTTTGCTGTGGCAGGAATTGCTTTTGGTAAAATGCTTCCGGATAAAAGTGTAAAAATTCTTGGCATCCCAAATCGAATTTTTTTTGCGGTCGTTAATTCCATTTTTTGTGTTGTTGTGGAAATAGTGTTGAACGCAATGAATGCACTCACCTGGGACTATGCCTGGTGGAGCGCCAAAATGCCGATTCTGATTTTTCTGATTGGCTACTTGCCGTTTTTCCTAATGTCGTATTGGGTTTTCGATATGCCGACTGTAAAGAAAAAAGCAATCACCTGCGGCATAATTTACGGCGTTAATATTCTTGCTGTACTTGTGTTTGGAATCGAACTAAATTGGATTTAGTTTGTACGTGCTACGCACCTTAAAAGTGCGTGGCAC
The DNA here is from genome assembly GCA_016931935.1 of Candidatus Zhuqueibacterota bacterium. Taxonomy (GTDB): domain Bacteria; phylum Zhuqueibacterota; class Zhuqueibacteria; order Thermofontimicrobiales; family Thiofontviventaceae; genus Thiofontivivens. The sequence continues at coordinate 61,251 of JAFGDW010000357.1, forward strand.
GTGGTTTAGTCAAATATAGTGATATAAGGGGAATCACATGCTCAACGGAAAATATGAACATATCATTTGGGATTGGAACGGAACCCTGCTCGATGATACCTGGCTGTGCGTGGACATCATGAATGGCATGCTCCAACAACGTCAGTTACCAATAATGACAGTGGATTACTATACACAAATTGTGGAATTTCCGATTATCGAATATTATCGCAAGCTGGGTTTTGATTTTTCACGTGAGCCATTTTCCGTTGTCGCTGCCGAATTTATCAATGAGTACGAGCGCCGGAAATGTGAATGCCAATTGCGCGTTGGCGCTGTGGAAACACTGCAAATGAACATCGATTCGGGCATTACACAATCGATCCTGTCGGCAAGTCGGCAAAGCTATCTTGATGATGTCGTTGAAAAATTTGACTTGAATGAGATGTTCATCGGAATTAATGGATTGGATGATCATTATGCGGCCGGGAAAATTGACATCGGTCAATTGTGGATGTCCAATATGATTATCTCTGCTGATCGCGTGTTGATGATCGGCGATACCGATCACGATTATGAAGTAGCACAAGCATTGGGAATCGAGTGCATATTGATAACAGGTGGTCACCAAAACCAACAGCGTCTGGCAGCGTGTGGCGTGCCGGTTATTGAATCGTTCGATGAAATAATATAAAAATGGACATCGTTTCCGGCGTCCCGCTGGAAACGAGATTCTTGCGGCTCTGCCGCGAATAATGTAATATTGTTGTGTATTCGTTTTCGGCTATCAATGTGGGGCTGTATCCTGGCGCGGCAAAGCCGCACGTGAAACGTTCCCGCCGATGGTGGGATGAGATGTGAGACGTAAAAAATCTGATCTGAGTTTTTTATTACGTTTGACATTTCACCTTTCACGTTTCACCTTGTCTAACAG
>JAFGDW010000358.1 GCA_016931935.1 Candidatus Zhuqueibacterota bacterium
CTTTGAACGTTTGCTTTTTGAAAGTTGTATCATTTTTACTTAATTTTTCCATGTTTTCCATGTTTGTGAATAATTCAGGTTAGATAGGTACTTTTGTAATTGTTCAAAAAGTTAATTACCATTTTGTGTTCGTAATGACAACATGAATATTCGCACGCAGACTGAAAGTAATCGGTTTTCAGTGAACGGTTTTTGTCACCGATTACTGATTACCGATTACTCATTATATTGAAATAGTAGCAAATGTATACGATTTGGATATTTTGCCATTTTACTTTTGAACGGCCGCTTTGTGTCTAATAAACATTAGTTTTGCTGAATCCAAAGGTTTGTGATATAGCCAAATAAAATCTTATTCGAATGTGAAAATTTCCTTCATGCAAAAGTTAAAAACATTAATTCTGGACAGTGAAGATTGGCTGATTGATCGCATTATGATTTACGCCAAACAGCAGGATTATACAAAATATACATCCACACTCAAGGAAGCCTGGCGTATGTCAATTTGTGGGCTGTCCCGGTCGTTTTGTTGTGTCTTGGATCAACCTTCATTTTGCGTAGAATTCGGTCCGGATGATAATTTCCGGGATGATCCGATTGCAGAATTTGGTGTAGTTGAAGCACAAAAACATCGATCCCGGGGGATTACGCCTGGCATGTTTCTGGGATTGATGAAATATTATAAGCAGGCATATGTTGATTTGATTGAATCATCGGGCTTTTCTCAAAAATTACAGACAAAATATCGTTACCTGATAGAGCGTTTTTTTGACAGAGTGGAAATTGCATGTTGCACAGAATGGACGACTTGTAATGAAACTGAGAAAGTGAGAGAGTTACAGGAAAGCAACCGAATAATAACAAATCTGAAAAATAAATACCTGACAATTTTTGAAAGCATGTATGTGCCTGTCATATTAATTAATGATGATAACAGAATCGACAGTATTAATCATGCTGCTATGAAGATGTTTTGGGGAAATGACAGACCAGGAGCGGATGATTATGATCAGTTAAATGATAATCGTGTACCGCGGTTTTTCATAGATTTAATTACTGATTTTCTAAAATGCAATACACTTGAAATGAATGTGCAAAAGCGCCTGCCGAGTTCTTTGGGAGAACGGCTGTTTCTGGTCAAAATGAAAAAGATGCTCGATATTAGCGAGAAGTTTCGTGTATGCGTGATTATGCTTTATGATATCCAAGATGAGCATGAAGCAAAGTTGAAACTAAAGCTGGAGCGTGAACAGTTTATTTCGGTATTTGATTCCATGAGACAACTGGTTTATGTAATTGATCCGAAGAACTATGAAATTTTATTTATGAATCAGTATTTCAAAGAGTTATTGGGTGGCGACAGAACCGGTGAAATCTGTTATCATGCTTTCCAGGATTATCAAATTCCTTGCAATTTTTGCACAACCGAGATACTTGAAAAATTGAACGGGGAATCCTACGAATGGGAATATTATAATCGGGTGCTTAAAAAGCATTTGCTAGTGATTGATAGAGTGATCCGCTGGCCCGACGGACGAAATGTTCGTTTGGAGTTCGCGGTTGATATGACCGATCGGATTCAGGCTCAGGTTCTGGAACGAAAATTTACGTTGGCTGTTGAGCAAAGTCCCAACTCTATTGTGATTACGGATATTGATGGAAAGATTGAATATGTAAACAGGAAGTTTTCAGAAATTACTGGATATACTCCGGAAGAAGTAAAGGGTAAAAATCCGCGCATTCTTAAATCCGGTCAGGTTGAATCTACGGTCTATAGCGATTTATGGAATACAATCCTGTCGGGAAAAGAATGGAAGGGTGAATTATTGAATAAAAATAAAAATGGCGACCTGTTCTGGGAGATTGTTTCCATTTCACCCATAATCGATACTAACGGTGTAATTAGTCACTTCATTTCCACCCAGGAAAATATTACGGAAATTAAGAACAAGAATGACAAATTGAAGGCATTAAATGAACAATTACAACGTTCAAACGAAGATTTGGAACAATTTACCTATGCGGTATCGCACGATTTAAAAGAACCATTACGGAAAGTAATTTCTTATAGTGATTTTATACTGGAAGACTATCGCAATAAATTTGATGAAACAGGGAAACGCTATTTGCAACGGGTACAGTTAGCAGCATACAGAATGCGACAACTTATTGACGACCTGCTGGAAATTTCCAGAGTGACCAGCAGAGAATCCGATTACCAGGAGATCGATATTTTTCAGGTGGTAAAAAAACTGCTGGAAGATATGGAATTTCACCGTGAACAGAAAGATACGTACCTTGATTCGGATGGAAATGTGGTTCGGTTTATCGAATCTGGAAAAACTCGATTGGCCTGGGCCGATACGAAACAGATTAGACAAGTATATCAAAATTTGATCAGCAATGCGCTAAAGTACCAACAAAAAGGCGCAACCGCAATTATTGAAATTGGCAGCTATGAAAATGGTTCTCGAAACACATTTTTCGTTAAAGACAATGGGATCGGAATTGATAAAAAATATTTTAAAAAAGTGTTCGAGTTGTTCCAGCGCTTACATACACGGGAAGAATATAGCGGCACCGGAGTTGGATTAACATTATGTAAACGCATTATTCAAAAACATGGGGGAAGTATCTGGTGTGAATCGGACAAGGGCAGTGGGACGACTTTCTATTTCACATTAAAAAAAAGCGCCAATTCGGATTGATTAAAACGACATAAAAAATTAAAAAATATTTGAAAATTAAAATTTGTCCATCAAGTTTTGAGTTATCATTCCGATGAAGAATATCAGATACGCCTACACTCACATAGCCCATATTTAAAAATCATGACTGACGATATACCACTTAGTGTTTTGTACGTGGAAGACGATCCTGATGATGTATGTCTGGTGCAAAATCTGTTAAGTCGTAGCACCGTACCTGTGGATTTCCGCCACGTCGCCACCGGATTTGATGCAATCGAACTGTATGAAAAATTGACGTTCGATTGTATTCTAGTTGATTTAAATCTTCCCGACACGAACGGACTTACGCTGTTACGTAAAATTCGGGCATTCGATGCCAACCTGCCGTTAATATTACTCACCGGTCAAAACGACGATCGATTGACTTTAGGAACAATGAAACTTGGTCGCGTCACCTACCTGCGCAAGGATAATATTCACAAGACTGACCTTGCCGGGATTATTTTACATCTGGTGGAAGAATTAAAACGATCGAAGACAGTGAGCCGCGTCAATCCTGTGAATACATCCGGAGGCAGTGTCTCGGTCGCTTATCAGGCACTTGTCGAAACAATGTTTGATGCACTGGTTTCAATTGATAATAATGGTACAATCCTGTTTTTTAATCACCAATTGGAAACATTGGTTGAATGTGACGTGACCAATTTGCCTGGGCAAAATGTTGAACGGTTAATTTGCAGACCGAGTCTCAAAGTATTTCGCAAACAGCAGGAGCGCGTCCGTAGGGGCTTGTCGGTTCGTTACGAATTATCACTTATCCGTTGTGAACAGCAGGTTATCCCCGTTATTATCAGCCAAAGTCCACAATTCAATAATGACGCACAATTGGTTGGCAGTCAGCTTGTGATTACAGATATCAGCTATCAGAAAGAAGCTGCGTTGAAGCTAATCGCTTCAGAAAAACGTTTTCGTGACATAACTGAAAATTTACCCGACCTGATTCTGGAAACGGATGCTGCTGGAAAAATACTATTTCTGAATGGCGCGGTGTCAACCATTTTAGGGTATCCGGTAAAAGAAGCGTTGCGTTTGCAGGTTCATACTATGGTATATGAACCGGATCAGGAAAAATTCCAATTGTTTTTGGCAACTGCGCTGGATAGTAAGTCATCAGTCGACGCGGTTATTCGGTTCAAACATCGGGATGGTCAGATTGTGTACCTGGAAATAAAAGGATTTCCGGCGCGGCAGAGTAAAAAATCAAACGTCAAATATCGCTGGATCGCGCGCGATGTAACGGAGCGACAAAAAGCTCAGGAACAACTCATTCAAACTTCGAAGTTAGCATCTCTGGGGATGTTGGCTGCCGGGATTGCACATGAATTGAATAATCCGTTAACTGTTATTATCGGTCAGGCACAATTACTGCAAATGAAGTTTAAAGAGCACGAGTTTTTCGATGGTGTGAAACCAATTCTGGATGCTGGGTTCCGTGCAAAAAAAATTGTGGAAAATGTGCTGGAATTTTCTCATCAGCATCGTTCACAACATGACCAGATTGATATTAACAAAACATTGCACAGCACTATTACATTGTTGGGCAAACATTTAAGTATCAACAATATCAAGCTGATTGAACACTATTCAGATGATCTACCATATATATCCGGCGATAAGGGACAACTTCAACAGCTATTTCTGAACATCATCCAAAATGCCTGTGACTCGTTGATTGCCACTAATAAAGCCGGGCACATTGAAATCGAAACGCACAATATGACAACCGATACAATTCAAATCACAATTCGTGATGACGGTCCGGGAATGCCCGAAAAAATTCGTAAGCGTGTGTTCGATCCCTTTTTTACCACCAAGCCACCGGGGCAGGGGACAGGACTTGGGTTGAGTATTTGTCAGAACATTGTGCAGAAACATGATGGTCGAATTGAAGTTAGTTCCCGCCAAGGGCACGGGACATCCTTTGTTATTGAACTACCGGTTCATCGTATTGATACGTCGATGTTCAATAATATTCAGAATGAGCAATTGGAAGCCAGCAGCCAATTTGTATGCCTGTTGGTGGATGAAGATGACAAATATCAAGGGTTGCACAAAAAATTGACAGGTAATCCAATAAATAGTTCCTGTACAATAATCCGCGATATTTCACAGGCAATTGACCAGATGCATGCAGGACAAGCAGAATATTTGTTTATTGATATTAAAAAGCAGCGCGCACTACGATGCGCGCTTGAGCAGAAAAATATTGAAGGCTGGAAAGAGCGTGTAATATTTGTTGTGGATTTTTCGATTTCGGCGTCTGTATCCAAACGATTGAATCGCGAAAGCTATCGCTGGATTCATGCCGATCTTTCATCTGACAAGCTGTATGAAAAAATTTTTATTAAAGCAGAAGTTGTATGAACCAGAACTAAAATCTATCAGAAAATCTTAATTCGTATTTAACCGTCGGCTGAGCTTGTCGCAGCCGACTCCTGCACAAAATTGCATATGTTGTAAATGACATCATTCGTATGCCGATAAAACGTTGGCATGCAAGATTGCAAGCTTAGGTAACGAAATAGATAATTATTTATGGCTCTATGTCGTCAATTCGGCAATTGAAATAATTTCTGCAAGTTGTTTTAAATCCAACGGCTTGGTTATATAATCAAAAGCGCCTGCTTCGATAGCTTCCTCAGCGAGTTCATATGTAGAATGGCCTGATAAAATGATAACGATTGGCATGTGTGGTTTTTGCTGCAATTCATGCAAAATATCCAATCCGCTCATTCCCGGCAGTTTAAAATCCAATAACATAATATCTGGTGAGTACTCATCATTTATGGCCAGGGCCTCCTGTCCGGTTTCTGCAACATACACTTTATGCCCATGATCTGTAAAATACGAATGCAATAATTCGCAGATGTGCGGCTCATCATCGACTACCAGAATTGAACTCATTGCCATAATTTACTCCGAGATAATAATTTGATTAATGTTATAGTTAGGATTGAGATGTAAATCGATAATGTCAGTTGTTTGCGGATCATCATCGACAATATGAATTTTCGGGTGTTGCGGATCATTGGAATTCACCGCAATCACTTCACCAATGCGACCATCATTTAATTTGACAATTGTACCGATTGGGAAATACGTCAACGTTTGAATAAATGTATTTACATAATCTGCCGGGAAATATTCGCGGCTTAATCGGGAAATTTCTCGCAGTGCAACTGTGGGATGCATTTTTTGACGCCAGGGGCGCGCATGAGTTAAGGTCTCATAGGTATCGCATATTCCCAGTAATGTTGAAAGCAGATGAATTTGTTCCGCAGTTATCTGGAATGGATACCCAGTGCCGCCATCACGCTCATGCTCTTGCAGAATGATTTCTCCCAACATTTTTTTTATCGGGAGATTAGCAAATGCACCAGCTTCATAAATCAGCCGGTTGCCGATCACCGGGTGGCGTCGGATAACTTTAATTTCATGATTAGAAAGCAATGTTTGTTTGAAAAGTATATCATCGGGAATTTGAACCATACCAATGTCGTGAATGCATGCTGTCATTACCAGTAAATTAAGTTGTAGCACATCCCTCAAAACATACAGCCCCATATAAGCAGCCAGAATCGCTGTGTTGAACGAATGCGAAACCACTGAATACTTATCATTATCAGAAAACAAGGCTGTCCCAATAATCCGAGGATCTGTTCGCATGTGGTGAATAAGCTTCCCGGATAGTTTCCAGAGATTGTCCATTCGAAACGATTCGCCTTGTTCTGCAAGTAGATAGATGGAATGAATTTCGCGGGAAAGCGATTCTATAAATGATTCAACCGATTGGGAAATATATCCTTGCTTATGATGTTGAGAATAATCCTGATTCATTCAACCTGTTCAGTTTGGGGTAATATCGTAGTTCAGTAACCGATTAAATATAACTGTGAATTACGGGGCAGTTACCCGGTGACAAATTTGATCCATCAGATTAGATAACTGCTTCATAGTGTCACCCGTTTACGTTATCGACATAAATAGATAAAAAATCAATTGACGTCTTTAGAAAAATACATTGTTGTCGATAGAATGATGAATACCCCACAAAACTTACCCAGTTTATACGATCAATTGGAGCAGCAGATGGCGAAAGTGTTGTATATTGAAGATGATGCGGATGATGCCGTTATTTTGGAACATATTCTTGAGCAAACGCGCACGCTGCAAAATAATTTCCATCTTATCATGGATTTTCACGCCTCAGGCACAAACAAATTTGAACTGATACATGCCAGCCGTTTAACTGCAGGATTACAAAAGTTACGCGAAACTGAAATAGATATTGTGCTGCTTGACCTATCGTTGCCTGATGGCGATAGCCTCCACAGTTTTGAACGTCTCCATCGTGAATTTCCTACCATTCCGGTCGCTGTTCTCAGTGGTTTAAAAGATGATGCCATGGCGATAAAAGCTGTGCAGCTTGGGGCACAGGATTATTTGGTAAAAGGGGAAGTGACGGGACCAATATTGCTGCGATCGTTGACCTATGCGATTGAGCGCCAGCGAATGTTGACAAAAGTTGAGAAATTGCGGGAGCGGGAACATTTCATGGCCTATCATGACCCGTTAACAGGTTTGGCGAATCGGCAATTGTTTTTTGATCATTTAAATCATGCACTGGCCCAGTCCCGGCGTCGGCGTACCAAGCTGGCGGTACTATTCATCGATCTTGATGGATTTAAACAAATTAATGATTCGCTCGGACATCAATATGGTGATGCTGTGCTGGTTGCCTGTGCAAATCGGATTAAGGGATGTGTGAGGGAAAGTGATACGATTGCCCGGCTTGGCGGCGATGAATTTGCGGTCATTCTTGATTCAATCATGGATGAAAATGATGCCCGGATTGTGGCAGAGAAAATTTCGACATTACTCTCCCGGCCGATTATTCAGAAAATTAAGGAAGCCACGGTATCAGCCAGTATTGGTATCAGTCTGTATCCGGATGATGGTGCTCACGATGAGTTGCTCGTTCGTATGGCCGATACTGCTATGTATGAAGCAAAGGCAGCGGGCAAAAATTGTATTCGGATGTTCAACCAAATCTCTAAATTGCGGCAGCACGGAAAATGGCGCAATGAAAAGCATTTGCGAAATGCGCTACGCTGTAATGAATTTGAATTATATTACCAACCCCAGTTTGATGTTCAACACTCGTGTTGCACTGGCGCAGAAGCGCTTTTACGCTGGCACCATCCCGATGATGGGCTAATACTACCATCGGAATTTCTACCGATGGCTGAAGAAACCGGTATGATTGAAAAAATCGGTGAATGGGTGTTGCATGATATTTGTGAACAGAGCAAACGCTGGCGCCAGCATCAACTTCCGTTTGAGCGCATTTCCATGAATATTTCCAGCCGGCAATTTCGTGATCAAAAAATTGTTCACAAACTTCGGGATATCATACACGAATATAAATTACCCCCCGGCGTACTCGCGCTGGAACTTAAGGAGCGTACAGTCAGTCAGGATTTGGGATTTGCCATGGTTATGTTCGATCAGTTAAAACAGTTGGGCGCCCATATAGTCATCGATGATTTTAGTGCAACCTATATCCCAATCATGTACCTGGGTAAACTTCCTGTTGACGCCATCAAAATCGATAATCTGCAAATACGCACGATGCTTGGCGACAATTACGATCCATCGGTAATTGGTACATTGGTTATTTTAGCCCACCAGTTTCACATTCAGGTAATTGCCGAACGTGTGGAAACCGCTCAGGAGCTCGACTATTATCGATCGGTGCAGTGCGACGAAGTACAAGGGTATCATGTCGGCCGACCGATGCCCGTTGAAATGTTGTCAAATATAAATAGTGTAGCGGACCCACAACCTGTTTTTACCGCAGTTTTTGGTGCGAGCTAACGATACCGTATGGATCATACCAAATATGTATCCCCTTATAAAGATGGTGATTGTACCCTTCAACACCGTTCGTGTTCCGATGCATCGGAGTGGCACGCCGCTGCGAGACGGCAAGCTCAGGGTACAGAACATACCGTTGACTGAGCCCGCTGCGGCGGATCAACATAACCATCCCATATTGAAAGGTTACCCAAATATATATTTAAAATCCTGGTAATGTGTTGTTTTATGATCATGTAAATATTTAACCTGATCATTTAATTTCCATCCGCGCTTTTTTCCGGATAAACGGATCGACATTGTCGTTATTTGCCAACCACTCATGAATTTGGAGCTTATCCCAGGAATAAAGTACCTCAGCCGCTTTCTTCCGTTGTTTTACCGGTAGCTGGGATTTATTTATGATTTGTTTTAGAATATTTTCGTTTTCGTCATCAATCAATATTTTAAATAAGCTATCTGATCTTTTCTTCCCAGCTTCATTCCCCGCAAATCTAATAATTGCTTCATAACAAATTTCTATTTTCTCATTATCCCGCAATTCATTTACTGTCATTTTGAACATTTTGTCATTGGTTGGAGGCGATAATAGAATTTCACTTAATGCATTATTTCGTTCGTCTGCTTTTAGTGTGGTTCTAATTTTTTCGAAGGCGATCAAGCGGGAAGTATCAGGAATAAATGGAGAATTTTTTCCTCTATTGTCATTTACAATCAGCCAAACTAAATTTGATGCAGATGGTTTTTTCGGTTCCAGCAGCGTATCAATTGCACTGTCGCGAATTTTTACTATCATGTCAGGACTATCGATAATTCGTTTTAATGTGTCTAATGGAATTGTTGATTTTATCCGTTGAAATTGCTTGATTCTTTCATGTTTCGATAATTTATCAGAACTAAAAATAAATGTTAATTCAGGAAATGCTTCATACGCGACCAATTGATCAATTGCTTTTGTGCGTTCTATTGACGATGTTTGGTTAGATTGAATGATTTGGACAAGCTGTCTGATGGTATTGTCGTTTTGATTTGCCATTTAATCTCGCTCCTGCAATATTAGTGATATTATCTAGGCGATGATATCCAATGGTGGTGAGCTTTGCCGGAATTTTTTCCTTTCTTTTATAGAATGGATATGAATTGTAACTATTCAGGCAGCCGTTGCCTGAAACGGTCTAAGGCAGAGCAACACTTCCGCACTACTTGTTCGCTTCTCGTCCTGCTTTGAGCGAGATCAGCCGACGATTAAATCCATACCTTACCTGAATAGTTACAATTTATTACTAACAGCCTAACCTGAACGAGCCAGATCCAAAAAAGAAATTCAAACCACGGAATGCACGGATTGACACAGAAAAAGATTATGTATATTCATGTATTTTTTTAGTGTTGTTCTGTGATTTCAGTGGTAAACAAAACTTTCCTGCCAATTGAAAATCCGCCAAGGCGGAAAAATGGCAGAAAATTACGTGTCAGTTACTAGCAGTCTATCGTCTAAACGACCTGGAAATCTCAGTGTTTGTTGTGCTACTCTGAATTTATTGAGCCACTAACTCAACCCGGCGATTCTTGGCCCGACCGGATTCATCCTTATTCGAAGCTACCGGCGATGTCGGGCCTGCTCCGAATGGTGTCAACCTAGAGTTCATAATTTCATTTTTTGTGACCAATGCGTTTATGGCCGCTGCTGCAAGGGATTGAGAGAGTTTAATATTGTAGTCAAACGCCCCGACATTGTCGGTGTGGCCAACCACATAAAGCTTGAGCGCTGGATTCGCCTTAAGCAGCTTGGCGATTTCGACAATGGTTGGTTCCGAAGCTGGCTTAATAACAGCCTGTCCGGTGTCGAAATAAATGCCATATACCGCGGCTTTTCCTGTTTCCCGGATTATGCCTGCCAGGCTTTTGGCATTAGCTACTACATCCTATTTCATCATCTGTCGTTCGACAAGATTAACCTTGTACATGCCGTTGCTGGCTGCCTCAATCATATCCCAGGCTTCAGCATCATTTTTAGCAACCTTTAACGTCACATACTGTGTACCACCATCTTCGAATTCGTATACTTTTTGTCCATCGATTGCCCGGGCTGCGTTGACATAATTGGTAACGATCTGTAAACCGCTCGGTATTTTAATATCGTCATTTGCATAATAATCGATATAATAACGGTGTCCTTCAATTATCTGATTATTCGAGGGACTGACTGGAAATTCAAACCGATCAAAATCACTATCCTGATAATTTGAAATGTAAAATCCACTCATCCGATTGAACAACGCCGAATCCTTGCAACCTTCGCAATCGTTGGGATCGCCTGCAGCAAATGCCATATACGAAGTAACCGTACAAATGATGAATAGCATAATTCCAAAGATTCGACTCCGCATAAAACTTCCTTTCGTGTCTTGTTAAAATTTTACCCCAAAAATCCTGAAGGATTTTTATTTGGGATTGAATATTGGTAGTATTATTGTATTACAAATGAACATTTGCCCAGTCTGTCCACTTTATTAGAGAATATTATGGTAACTGGACATGGCATTTTGTGCAAAATATTTTTTAATATCAGCCAATCAGCCCTGTTAGACAAGGTGAAACATGAAAGGTGAAATGTCAAACGTAATAAAA
>JAFGDW010000359.1 GCA_016931935.1 Candidatus Zhuqueibacterota bacterium
CGCTGTACCTTCAGCAAAGATCTTCCCGTCGCGGGTGACGACCAGGCCGGATGCCTGATTGCCCTGGCCGGTTTCCGCTTTGATGACGGTGCCCGGCTCAATCGTCAGGGTTGCCAGACTGTCGACGAACACCATGCCGCTCAGAATGTAGGTATTGTCAGCATTAAAAGTTACGTTTGCACCAACAGGGATGTCCGAATCCGTGATGGTAATGGTTGCTCCGAAAAGTGCAAACGGGACGAATAGTAATAATGTTGTAGCAAGGAACTTCTTCATTTTTCATCTCCTTCAGGTTCAATTATAGACATATTAATTAGATAAGCATTTGATTGAATCAGAATGATTTGATCCATTTTCCTCCTGTGTTATTATAAGCGGTTAGCTGTTAGCGGTCAGCTTTCAGCGAATGAATAATGTAATTAGCGAATTGTTCTAAAGCCTATCCGAAAACGCATAATATTCATCTTGTCTATTGTCTGAGCCCATCCCAGCGAAACAGGCAACATCTGTGCAAGAGTTGACTTCGAAAGGCTCAGATTGATCCTTAGCTGATGTTTTTGGATAGACTATTAATTTATCGAGTTGTTCACATAATTTAACTGCGTCGCATCGCGATGAAATGTCGAAAATATAACTGCTTGAATCTACTAAACAGAGACCGTATGGTCTGCATTTGCCGCAGAGCGACGAAGAAACGATAGAAGTTAAGCTGACCGCTGAAAGCTGCTAACTGTCAGCTTATCTACATCTTCACGCCAATTGATACTGCGTAAGTCACACCTCGTTTGTATTTCAGGTAATTGTATTCTTTGCCATTAAACTCCTGGGAGTATTTGACATCCGGATCCAGCAAGTTTTTGGCAGCAAAGGATAAGGTATAATGTTTAAACAGATTCTTGGACAGTTTGAAGTCGAGCGTGCCGAAAGCGCGTTCGTAAACATCCGGGCTCGCGCCGCGGGTAACGAGATAAAGCCGGTTGCCAAAAATGTTGTAGAATAATCCGGCGTTTAAGCCATGTTCAAAGTTGTTGTAAGACAGGTCGAAATTGAACAAATAAGGTGATTGTCCCTGAAACGGACGTGTTTTTTCGGTATTGGGATCCGACAGAACAATCACGTCGTAATCAGCCTTTGGAATATCAGTTGCTGAATGGACATACGAAAAATTCGTCCCGACATTCAGGTTGCGCAGGTAGTGGTGCAGTTGATCCAATTGTTTCCTAATTTCAAATTCAATTCCATACACTTTAGCATTGTCGACATTCATAACAGAATAGTACAAATTGGGTTGGCTGTCATCGAGGAATCGTTCAATCGGATTATCGAAATTTTTGTAAAAACCACTAACGGCCATAATTTCACCCGGATTTAAGAACCATTCCCAACGAATATCAATATTTTGAATGAGCGTGCGTTGCAAGTTCACGTTGCCCTGGAATGAATAATCGCCGACAAATTCGAAATTTGTATAAGGTGCTAATTCACGGAATGTCGGACGCGCAAGCGTATGCGTGTAAGCAAACCGCAAATTCATATTGTTCCGTAGCGTATAAACTAAATTGATGGATGGCAACCAATCAGAGTTATTTAATTCACCCACTGGCAAACTTTCGTCAGCACTCTTGCCAATCATATCCGTCTGCTCGTAGCGAACACCACCGACAAATCGCAAGGCAACTGTTAATGGCATATCGATCATTACATAAGCAGATGAAGTGGTCTGCTCACCAGTGAATATATTCTTTGGACTTTTTGATTCCGTAATAACCTGAGAAAAATCCCAATAAATCGGATCACTGCTGCCAGTGGTATCACTGAGACCGACCTGTGAAAAATAGCCGTTTATGTCCGGTCCATTTTCCTGTGTGTATGTTTTGAAGGACAGTTGATCCTCTTCATATTCAAACCGACGCTGCGAATATTCCCGATTGATTTTTGTGTAGTTGCCACCAAACTTTAACTTGCTGTTGAAAGAATTCCATTGTTTAAATGGCATTTCGATATCGAGATTATTGTTGAAATTATTTTCCTCTAAATTACGGAAATAGCGGATTGGCGCCGGATAGAGCGAAGCCGGGCTTTGATAGGTAATTACGCCAGTCGATTTTTTAACAGTGTAGTGATTGGAGAAGAAACGCAGATCAGGTTCATCCTGTTTATTGACGGAGTAGGATGACTTCCAGTCGATCCTGGCATTAAAAAATGGTTTTATTGCATGCTTACCTTCCAACTGGAATGTATTCAGGCTGCGTTCGATGTAGCTGAGCACACGGGTTTGATATGTTGCTGTGCTCGGAATATCCTTCCATGAACCTTCAAGAAAGCGTGCGCTAGATTCGCCGCTTTGGGTGCGCATGTATGAACCGCTAATCTGTCCGATAAAAGGATTTTTATAAGCAAGATTGGCCATGCCACCCCAGCGCGCTTCGTACGATCCTTGTGTATCTTTTAAGTTAAATTGTGGATCGAGTCCGCTAAGATCGGCAAGCATGCCTGGCGCTTTGAAACGGCCAACTTCACCATTTTCATAAAAAGAATAATTTTGTCCCCAGGTAAGCGATGCCAGATAACCAATATTTTGTGTACCAACGTTGTGCTGATTGCCTGTAGAAATGGAGAAGCCCTGGTTCATCAACGCATCTGCCGGTATGGGCGCCATGATATTATTGAACGATTTGGACAGGTGATCGAGGTAAATCGCATCCGCTTTGCGGTTGGGATTTTGGGATGTCTGTGTATCCGTGTAACGTGGAATATTGCCATCCACACTGGGAATATCCGATGGGATGGCGCGTGTGCCGTCATCCATGCCTAGCCAGTCATAACCACCTTTATTCGGCAAAATGAAGTGATCATTGAACGTCGTGGCAGAATTATATGAAGTTGATGTGGAAAAAGTGAATGTAAATTTTTCCGGAAAATCTTTGGTGGTGACGTCGACCAAACCGCCGCTGAATGTACCGGGCTTGTCAGGTGTAAACGTTTTTAACGTGACAATGTTATCAAGCAGGCTTGATGGGAACAAGTCTAACTGGAATGATTTTTTATCCGGGTCCGCACTTGGCAATTCCGCGCCATTCAGCATCGTGGAAGAGTAGCGTTCACCGAGACCACGGATATAGATATATTTTCCCCCGACCACGGATGCGCCAGTCACTTTCTTCATTGCAGATGCGGCATCACCAGCGCCGGTTTGCGAAATAGTTTCAGCACTAATGGCATCGCTAACAGCCGTTGATTTTTGTCTGTCTTTTAAAAGCGCTGCATCGGTGTTGCGCACGGCCTTAGCTGTAACAACAACCTCTTCGCTCGCGAGTACTTCAGATGACAACGTGGTGTTAATTGTTGTAACCTCACCGGGTTTCACAACGACGTCCGTAATGGTTGTTTTCTGATAGCCCATCATTGTGATAATTATAGTGTATGTACCAACCGGAATGGCATTGATGCTGAAGTTACCATCTATATCGCAGGCCGCACCCAACATGGTGCCATCCAGATAGACGTTGGCGCCAATCAGCGGATCGCCGGTTTGGGCATCTACGATTTTGCCAACTATTTTACTCTTGGCAGATTGGCCGTTGGCTGGTGAAATTGTGAGTGCGAACATAAACAGAGATACTATAAATAAGGAAAAAATTTTCGAAAGATGTTGTACGTGAGATGCCCCCCATTGAGACGAATGGGAAAAGTAGGATTTCATGCTTACCTCTCAGTTTTTAATTCATGAGCCGGATGCTCATTATGATAGTTACAGATTCTCATTCATTCGGCCATTTCGTCCTGCCCCGGATGATATAAAACTTGAAATGAATGAATGGGACTTTCGCCTATTAATTAACCACAGAAAAGTAACGGAAAGATGTTACAATTGTATTAATCGAATATGAAAAGTCGATGACGTTTGTAACACGAGATTGTGACATTGGGATATTTTATTTGATGGCAGGGTGTAAATAGTGCTTGACTATTGGGGAGAATTGATTTATTATTATGAAGCAAGATACCATCTATGATTTAGCTTTCATTTTCAGCGGGAAATTTTATTAAGGAGCATTCACTGAAAATTCTACAATGCATATGTTCTATCCTGACATTGATTTTATTTTTGTTTTGGATACAAACCAACATTCACAGCCAGACCATTTCTGCTGATTCATTAAAAAGACATATCACTTATCTTGGTGATGATGCATTACAGGGCCGAGGCACCGGAACGGAGGGGGAGCAGATTGCAGCCAGGTACATTGCCGAGCGTTTGAAATCGTATGGCATTTCCGAAAAAGGCGATCATGGCAGTTATTTTCAATATATTCCCATGCACGGCAGCATGCCAACTTCACAATCGCGGTTACGGCTGATTGCGGACTCGCTGGAGTTGTATTGTTATTATGATCGGGATTACTTGTGTTATCAAATCGGCCCGCAAACCTTCATACCCACCCCCGTGCCGTTGGTGTTTGTCGGTTACGGAATTATCGCACCGGAATTTGATTACAACGATTATCAGGAACTGGATGTGGCTGGCAAAGTTGTGGTGTTTCTGTCCGGTGAGCCGTTTTCCAACGATCCCAACTATTTCGCCGGAGCACAGTCAACGATTTATTCATATCCGGAATCGAAACAGCGCATCGCTATTTCACGGGGAGCTGTCGGCAGCATTCTGATTCCTACGACACTCGACGATCATATGCGACCGTGGGAATACTGGCAACAAGTGTTTTCGTTCGAGGATGTAAAGCTGGCGTATTCGGTGGCATCGGCGTTTCATATTGTTATGAATCAGCAGGCGGCGCGCTTGCTGTTCGATTATGCCGAGTATCCGCTTTATCAGGTGTTGGATATGGATCGAACGAACACCATCCGCAGTTTCCCGCTGGAAATCAGTATTAAATTTGATGGCGATTTTAAGGAACGCGATTTCCTGGCACGCAATGTGGTTGGTATGTTGCCGGGGCATGATACTGATTTACGTGATTCGTACGTGTTGCTATCCGCCCATTATGATCATTTGGGATTTGGTAAACCGGTACAGGGCGATTCGATCTACAACGGGGTGTTCGATAATGCCGCCGGGGTTGCGGCCTTGTTGGAACTGGCGCGAGTGTTTCAGCAATCGCCTGATAGTCCGGCCTGTCCATTAATCTTTCTATTTACTACCGGTGAAGAAAAAGGACTGCTTGGTGCGACGTATTATACGGATCATCCGGTGGTGCCGTTGTATCGTACCAAAGCCAACATTAATATTGATGGATTGGCAATGTTTGATACATTTCGTGATATCGTCGGTGTTGGCAGTGAATATTCCACGTTGCGACAACATTTGCAGGAAGTCGCCCGCGAACTTGGGTTGAAGGTATCGTCGATACCATCTGAATTTTTAACATTTGAATCGTTTGCCCGCTCCGATCAAATTGCGTTTGCTAAAGCGGGCGTTCCTTCAATTTTAATTGCCGAGGGATTTCATTGTCAAAATATACCCGATGCGACGTGCCAAGGTTTATTTATGGAGTGGATGCAGCAACGCTATCATACGCCGTTTGATGATTTGATGCAGGCCATGAATTTGGATGCGGCAGTGCAGCATTGTGAAGTGATCCGGGAATTTTGCCGGCATGTCGCCGAACAGAAACATATCGATTGGTATCCCGGAGGGCCTTTTGTAAATGAACGGTTGCGATCGATTGCGGAAAAGCGATGATGAAGAACGGGCAAAGGAGAAGGGAGAATGGAAAATGGAGCATGGAGAATGGAAAAACAGATTAGGAATATAAAGAAGCGAGAATGGGAAGCAGAGACGGTAAAAACGAATTGTTAAAAAGGATGTTCACATGTGGAAGCGAATTGGCAGTGTTTTATTATTCATTTTGATTCTCATCGGTTGTTCGAATCGTTACATGGCTGGTTCAAAGACGATTCGAATCAAAGGTTCGGATACAATGCGCATTCTGGCGGAACGCTGGGCCGAAGAATATATGAAGATTCGTCCCAACATTGCTGTGTATGCAGAAGGCGGAGGGACTGTTACCGGTATACGAGCGCTGATTACCGGGGATGTTGATATTTGTGCAGCGTCACGGCCGCTTAAGGCCGATGAAGTGCAGCAACTCGCGCAAAAATATGATCGCCTGGGGGTAGCAACACTGGTGGCAAAAGATGCATTGAGCGTATATGTCAACGCTGATAATCCGGTGCAGGATTTATCGATGATCCGGTTAAAACAAATTTTTGCCGGTGAAATCCGGACATGGGATCAGCTTGGGGGAACGCCGGACTCAATTATTGTGCTCATTCGGTCACCCAATTCAGGAACGTATCTGTATTTTCAGGAGCATGTGCTTCGGGACGAAAATTATTCCAGCCATGCACAAACGCTGCCATCGACGATGTCCATAATCCGCGCTGTCGCTGACGATCAGCATGCCATCGGCTACGGCGGTATTGCTTATGATGATCCCGGTATCGTGCATTGCCGCATTAATAGTGTGGCTCCGAGTGAAGATACCGTTCGTGATGATACATACCCCATTACGCGCTATTTGTATTTTTACACTATCGATACGCCGCGTGGCACACCGCGTCGTTTCATTGATTGGGTATTAAATGATGGGCAACGAATTGTGCGGGAGGTGGGGTATATTCCGTTGTGGGATGTGAGGTGAGCACGCTAAATAAAATGAAAGAAAGGGCTTGATTTTTATCTGAAAAACATGTAAACTAAGTTTGACTAAGTACGGGGTGCAAAAATGATACAAGTGAACACGCATGAGGCAAAAACGAAATTATCGTATTTACTTGCTAAAGTTGAAAACGAACATGAAGAAATAAAAATCTGTCGCAATGGAAA
Source organism: Candidatus Zhuqueibacterota bacterium (assembly GCA_016931935.1). GTDB lineage: Bacteria > Zhuqueibacterota > Zhuqueibacteria > Thermofontimicrobiales > Thiofontviventaceae > Thiofontivivens. The sequence goes on from JAFGDW010000359.1 coordinate 6,848, forward strand.
GCCGATTGCTATTTTATCGCCTATTCCTGCAAAGCCGAATCCTTTAAAGCAACATACTGAATTAATGGGAGTTATTTTTCATGAAGATCCGCTTCAACCGTTAGATGATGATGAATGGCCCAATGATTTTCGATAATTTGGATCAATATAAAATTTGACAATTCTATGATTATACTCGATACTCATGTCTTGCTCTGGCTCGTTTCTGAGCAAACAAAGCTCACTGAAAAAGTTAAGCGAATCATTCAGACGAATGTCGGAAACTTATATGTTTCATCAATTACTGCATTTGTAATTGCGGTGAAATACAAAAAAGAAAAGCTCAGTCTTCCATTTTCGCCCGACAAATGGTTTAACAAAGCTTTAATTTTACATGGAATCGATGAAATCACAATCAATTCGAAAATTTTGATGACCGCAGCTTCATTGCCTTCGATTCATAATGATCCTGCTGATCGTATTATTATTGCATCGGCTATGATTAACAACGCCAAAATTATTTCAAAAGACAGACAATTACTTCAGTATCCCGATATAACTGTCATTTGGGATTGATAGAAGCTTCAATAATTTTTGTTCGTTTAAACCTTCTTTAACATAAAATAAATCCGACACCCTTTTTCCAAACTGCTGTCCACTCCTACATTCGAGCCATGCCGATCCAGAATATGTTTTACGATAGCTAATCCTAAACCAGTGCCACCCATTGCACGTGAACGTGCTTTATCAACGCGATAGAACCGTTGAAATATCCGTTCATGATATTTTGGATCAATTCCGATACCATTGTCCTTCACACTGACAGTTACGCAATTGTCCGGTTGTTCTGTGACAAACACATCAATTGCACCCTTAACATGTGTGTATTTAATGGCGTTATCGATGAGATTGTTTAATGCAGTACGGATATTTTCCCGATCCATTAGGACCTTAATCGATTCGGATACATCGATACTAATTTTGATTTGTTTTGCATTGGCTTTATCGGCAAATTCATCCACGATTTCTATCAATAATGGTTTGAGCGCAGCGGGTTTAACTTCCAGCGGCAGTTCCCGTTCCATTTCTGATAGCCGCAATAAATCACTCACCAGAAATTCCAGCCGCTGTCCTTGCTCACGGATCTTACGAATGAATTTTATGCGTGATTCCGGATTATCTGCAGCCCCCTCTAATAGCGTATCCGCATATCCGATAATAGATGTCAACGGCGTTTTTAGTTCGTGCGATGCATTTGTCACAAAATCGCGGCGAATAGCTTCCAAACGACGAAGTTCCGTAACATCCTGAAATTGAATTAAAACTCCCTTGATCGATTCGCCCGTTAGTGAATAGGGAGTAATCAGATAACGGATAAATTTTTTAGTCGGCTGTAGAAACGTTGTGTATTCGCCTTTTTGGGTTGTTTGACTTTTCAATGTAGCATTAATTGCAGCAAGCATTTCTTCAGATCTTATGATTTCGATTACGTTAATATTTATTATCTCTGTTTGTTCAAGCTCCAAAATGCGGAATGCTTCGGGATTGGCATGTTGGATGATCTTATGATGATCGATCACGATAATGCCCAAATTCAGATTGGTCAGAATGTGTTCCAGTTTTGAACGTTCATCGGTTATTTGTGTAATTTGCATTTTTAGTCGACCGGTCAATTCGTTCAGCATGGAAGCGAGATAACCAAATTCATCGCGACGTACCGTGTTGAAGGTTGCGGTTAAGTTGCCATCGGAAATTTTATGCGCCGTGTTGACCATCCGTGTAATAGGTTTGGTCACTAAATTACCGAGTGAGAATGCAACTAAAAATAATATTGCCAGTCCTAAAACATTTGCACCGAGAATCAGATTTGCAATATTATCGAGTGACGCCTCGAAATTTTGTGCATAGTAAGCTAGGCGTAAAAAACCGACGCGTTGGTCGTTATTGGTAAGTTTGTAAGCAGTGTAAAAAATGTGTTGCTTGACGGTATCGCTGCGACGATACCTTTGTCCCCAGCCATGTAAAATTGCCTCCTGAACTTCAGGACGGTGGAGGTGGTTGTCCATCAACTCAACTCGTTCGCGAGCGACATCCGAATCGGTGAGTACACGCCCGTCGGCATTAATAATAGTCACCCGGCTGCCGACAATATCGCGGAGCTGATATGTTACATTAAATAATTCATCAATATTTTTTTCAATTGGTAAAAGCTGTTTCTCTTCCCAAAATTTGAGCACCAGTTGGGTTTGCGTCTGCATTTCGTGGAAGGTTTGGTTGAACAGGTAGCTTTTAATATTAAAATAGAAAAACACATCGAAAATCACGAACCCAATAATTGAAACAAGCAAAACAACAGCAACCACATTCCATTTATACTTTTTGAACATAGAGGATTACTCCGGTTTAATTCGGTATCCGAAACCTTTAACTGTATCCACAACATTTGCCCATTGATCCAGTTTCTGGCGGAGCCGGCGGATATGCACATCCACAGTCCGGGGATCGCCATAGTAATCAAATCCCCAGACTTTATCTAATAATTGATCGCGTGAAAGAACACGTCCTTTAGCCTCAATCAATGCCTTTAATAGCAAAAATTCTTTTGGAGTCAACTCCAGCAGACGTTCACCCGCAGAAACCTGATGTTTAGAAAAATTGACCGTTAGTGCTCCAAGCTGAACTTCTTTATCATCATCACGATGATGGCGGCGCAGCATTGCTTTTACCCGGGCGATCACTTCCCGAGGTCGGAATGGTTTGGTGATATAGTCATCGGCCCCAATTTCAAGGCCATGCAATATATCCATTTCTTCCGAACGGGCGGTAATCATTATGATTGGCAGGTTAGATGTTTCCTCATTTCGACGAATTGTCCTGGCGATTTCCAGCCCATTAAGGCCGGGGAGCATCAAGTCGAGTAAAATGAGATCGGGCGGTGTATCAATGATGGAATCTAACGCTTTTTCACCGTCATCAAACAGCACGACATCATAATTTTCCTGCTCCAGATTGTATTGCAAAATTTCACTGATGTCCGGATCATCCTCGACAATAACTATTTTTGGTGTCATGATTCTCTCACTAAATTTGGTTAACTTGTCGTAAGTTCGTAAATCAAGGTTACAATCATGTTACAAACGACATATTAAACTCCGGACATTTTCTACCAAACATTGTACGAAAATAATTCATACTTATCAAGTCAAAAGTGATACGATATATATGCCTGCACAAATCATTTTATTTACTTTTAAGATATTTGCATGAAAACTTAAATTGCAGCCCGGGATTTCAGCAAACACAAATCTTTTATTGTATACAAACAATAAGTAGTCGAACAACACGTTCGACAATTTTAGACTTTTTTCCCGATTATTTTTCAATACCATTTACAATTTGGCATTTACGTTTCTTTTGTGTTAACTATTCATGCAGGTCATGGATTTAAGCATCGGCAGAGTCTGCTAAATAGTGTCAGAGATTCGTCTAAAACGAAGCTAATTTAATCTAAAAAACTTTTAAAATGCTCTAAGCTTGAGCGAATAAGACATCCGGATTATTCTGTTTCTATATTATTACCATCCAACGATTTGTTTTATTTACGAAATATGCAGAGGGAGATTCCGGTATTCCGCCCAAAAACGGCGAAAATCGGCTTACAGTCCCGATGCTTTCCCGGGGAATGACACATTATTATCTTTATCTGATTATTGATAGAATTAAAAAGCATATTTCAAGTTTCTTGAGAGTTACCTTTTATGAACTATTATCAATTTTCCGTTTCGTAATAATCACTTGACATTCTTATAAAAACTTATTATTTTGCTCCAATTCTGTATCTTACTTAAAATCCCTAATTTGACTAAATATTTAGTCGATATATAATACTGCCTGTTTAGCGATAATTGCGTGATTTAGGCACATTGAATTCTCATCAACACAATAATCGTTACCTTCTGCCTCAATAACGTGATTCAAAAATACAAACATTTTTCGCTGTCCAACTGAGACTTAGAAAAGTCTGAGATGATAAATTTGTATTAGGTTTTTATAATAAAGTGGTTTTCAGATTTGACCTTCATTCCCTTCTTTTGGAAGGAAGGCCGAAGCTAGGGGAAGGTTTAAAAATGAAAATCTGAAAACCACTTTGGACTTAATATATAAATGGCGGGGCAACATCATGCGTGACGAACGGAAGACCAAAGCTCAGCTTGTAAATGAATTAAAGGAGCTACGCAATCGGATTAGTGAATTAGAACGGCATCATTTTGATATATCCAAACAATCGTTCGAAAACCCTGAATTGAAAGCAATTTCAGCTAATAATACACCACAAACAACACCACCCAAACTCACTTCTTCATATCAACTCTTGTCCGATGTATTAGAAAACTCGCGTATGATGGCTGTGTTTCTCGATGCAAAATTTAATTTCATCTGGGTCAATCGTGCGTATGCCAACACCTGTCTGCATGAACCATCATATTTCATTGGAAAAAAACATTTCGATCTTTATCCGCATAAAGAAAATCAGGATATTTTTCAACGTGTCGTCGACACTGGTGAGCCATATTTTGTTACTGCAAAACCGTTTGAATTTCCTGACCAACTGGAGCGTGGCACCACTTATTGGGACTGGAGTTTAACTCCGGTTAGGGACGATGCAGGTAATGTAACCGAAATATTATTTGTATTAGTGGATGTAACTGAACAGATTCGGGCGAAAGAAGCGCTGAAGAAAAGCGAAGAAAAATATCGCTTGTTGGCTGAAAATGTGGGTGATGTGTTATGGATTTTGGATTTGGAAACGCAGCGCTTTCGCTATGTAAGTCCATCAGTTGAGCGTTTACGTGGTTACACTCCCGAAGAAGTTATGAAGCAGCACATGACGGCAGCGTTAACACCGTCCTCTGCACAAAAAGTACAGTCGTTAATGTTTGAACGGCTTGCCAGGTTCCGGGATGGTTACAACGGACCATTTACAGACGAAGTTGAACAGCCGTGCAAAGATGGTTCAACCGTCTGGACAGAAGTCACCACGCATTATGCTTTTAATAAGACCAGCAAACATCATGAAGTGTTCGGCGTTTCACGTGACATTACCGAACGCAAACGAACTGAAGATGCTCTTGCGGAATCAAAATTGCGTTATCAAATGTTTTTTCAGCAAAATCCTGATGGAGTAGTTATTGTCGAACCTGAAACTGCATCATTTATCGAATTTAATGATCAGATATGCAATCAATTAGGATATACCCGCGAGGAGTTTGCCCAACTCACAATCTTCGATGTTGAAGCAGAGGAAACTGCAGAACAAACAAAAGAGCATATAGATAAAGTCATTCGCACCGGACAGAGTGATTTTCTAACAAAGCAGAAAACAAAACATGGAGAAATAAGAGACGTTAGTGTGTCTGCGCGGATTATTAAAGCTGGCGATAAAAAAATATATCAATGCATCTGGCGCGATATTACGGATCGCGTGCGGGCGGAGAAAGCGCTTAGGGAACGTGAAGAATTATTCCGAAATACATTCAACCAGGTAGCTGTTGGCATGTCTATCCTCACTCCGGAAGGCGAGTGGTTGCAGGTGAACCAACGTTTGTGTGAAATTTTGGGGTATTCTGCGGAAGAGCTACTTAGCCAGAATTACAAGCAGCTCACTCACCCTGACCATGTGGCGCACGATGTCGAGCGAGTTCGACAAATGGCAGTTGGGATTCGTAATGCAGACTCCTGGGAAAAGCGTTATATCCGTAAAGATGGCGTCGTTATTTGGGCGCGCATTACCACCGCGTTGGCGTATGACAAACAGGGAAATCCCAAACACTTCGTTACCGTAACGGAGGATATTACTGAACAAAAACATGCTGTTGAAGCGCTGCGGCAATCTGAGGAAAAGTTCCGTAGTATTTTTGAAAACGCCATTATTGGAATTTATCAAACAGCTCTGGACGGTCGGCTGTTGAATGCCAATGATGCCTTTGCCCAAATGTTTGGTTATGGTAATGCGGATGAAATGCTTCAAGCCGATTTGAATGTTAAACATGATTTATATGCCAATACTGAAGACCGTAAAAAGATCATTAATTTGCTGCAGAAAATCGGTACGATGGAACCCCACGAGTTTTTGGTTAAAAAACGTGATAAAAGTTTGTTTTGGATTTCCGCTTCAGCAAGGTTGGTTAAGGATGAACAGGGAAACATTTTATACTTTGAAGGTGCCAGTATAGATATTACTGAGCGAAAACAGACGGAAAAGAAATTACAGGAAAGTGAAGAACGGTTCCGAATGCTATTCATGTCCATGAGCGAGGGATTTTATCATTCTGAAGTTATCTACGATGAAGACGGCAATCCCTGTGATTATCGTTACCTGGAAGTTAATCCGTTGTTTGAAAAGATTGTAGGGCTGCCGCGCGATCAAATTATTGGCAAGCGTTACAAAGAACTCGTGCCAGTTGACACGACTCAATGGTTAAATACATACTGCGATGTTGCGCGCACCGGAAGTTCTCGTCGATATTATTTCTATTCACCGGAATATAATATGCATTTCGAGACGTATGCATACCGACCAACGCAAGGTCAGGTCACTGTGATCGTTGTCGATATTAGTGAACGTAAACAGGCTGAGAATGCATTACGGAAGAATGAGGAAAAACTCCGTGCCATTCTCGATGCGACACCGTTCCCCATTGCCTTAGTCGATGTAGATGATAACAAAATCAATTTCTGGAGTCGCAGCGCCTTTGCCCTTTTCGGGCATACAGCGCCCACAGCAAATGAATGGTATAAGATAGCCTACCCGGACCCAGATTACCGGCTCGAAGTAATTGAACGGTGGAAACCTTTTTTGGAAAAGGCGAAGCGTTCCCCTCATGCGGTTAACACCGGAGAGTATAACGTTACCTGTCATGATGGCTCAGTACGAATTTGCGAGCTTTACGCTGCTTTCTTGTCCGATAATCTTATTGTCACCTTCAATGATGTCACCCAACGCAAACAATCTGTAAAGGCGCTACGAGAAAGTGAAGAAAAGTATCGCGGTTTGTATCGCGATGCAGCGCTGGGTATTTTTCACTCTACATTTGATGGTAAATTCATCGATGTGAATTCGGCGCTTGCTCGTATGCTTGGCTATGACTCACCGGAGGATGTTCTCGAATCGATTTATAATATTGCTGAACAAATATATGCGGAACCACCGAAACGCGACGCCATTGTTCAGCAAACGATACGTGATGGAGGAATTGTTCATATTGAAAATTTCTATCGGCGCAAAGATGGCTCAACGTGGAATGGCTTATTGCATTTGCGAACCATTAAAAACACCAAGGGCCAGCCTGATCATTTTGAAGGATTTGTCGAAGATATCACTGAACGAAAACAAGCGGAAGAAGCGCTCTCAAAAAGCGAAGCTCAACTTGCCAATGCATTGCAAATGGCACATGCTGGCCACTGGGAATATGACATTGATAGCGATACCTTCACGTTTAACGATAATTTTTATCGGATATTCCGAACAACTGCCGAAGAAGTTGGTGGATATCATATGTCCGCAGCCGAGTATTCACGGCGATTCTGTCATCCTGATGATGCATCGCTTGTGGCAATAGAAACTAAGGCATCAATGGAAACAACCGATCCGGCATTTAGTCGCCAATTAGAGCATCGTATTTTGTATGCTGATGGTGAAATTGGATATATATTAGTTCGCTTCTTTATCGTTAAAGACGAGCAAGGGCGCACTGTAAAAACTTTTGGCGTTAACCAGGACATCACGGAGCGCAAACGAGCGGAAGAAGAAAAAGCTAAACTCGAAGCACAATTGCGGCGGTCACAAAAATTGGAGACGATAGGTACGCTGGCTGGTGGAATTGCCCATGATTTCAACAATATACTTACGCCAATTATGGGATATGCCGATATTGCGCTGAGCAATCTTAAGCCAAATGATCCTTTAGCAGATGATTTGGGGCATATCTTAAAAGGCGCCATCCGTGCCAAGGATTTAGTGGAACAAATCCTTACATTTAGTCGCCAGATTGAAAAAGAACGTAAACCATTAAGTTTGCATTTAATTGTCAAAGAAGCCGTTAAACTGTTACGCCCATCCATTCCGACAACAATCGATATTCGGCAGCGGATTGATTCTTCGTGTGATAAAATTATGGCGGATGCTTCGGAAATGCATCAGGTAATTGTTAATTTATGTACGAACGCCTACCAGGCAATGGAGGAAACCGGCGGCATCCTTACCATTGAGGTAAAGCAAGTTGAGATCGATGCGGATAATGCTAAATTTCACCATCATTTAATTGAAGCGGAATATGTACGCCTGACAGTGAGCGATACCGGCGTTGGCATGGATGACAAAACCCTGGACCGCATATTCGAACCATTTTTCACGACAAAATCCGTAGATAAGGGCACAGGTATGGGGCTTTCTGTCGTTCACGGGATCGTGCGCAAGCATAATGGCGATATTATCGTTTACAGTCAATTGGGAAAGGGAACTACATTTCATGTTTACATTCCCACAATCAAATCAGTTGATGAAACTGATATGAAGGAACCAATACCTATTCACGGTGGGCATGAATCTGTTTTGGTTGTCGATGATGAACCTGCGGTTGGGAATGTGCTGGTGAAAATGTTAGAGCGACTTGGTTATAAGGTCGAAAGATATAGCAGTAGCATCGATGCCCTAAAAGAAGTGCATCGACGATTCGACGCATTCGATTTGCTAATTTCTGATTTGACGATGCCGAATATGACAGGCCTGGAATTGGCGGAACAGATAAGGAAAATTCGATCGGATATACCAGTAATAATAATGACGGGGTATGGCGATAACCTGACTGATGATGTTCAGAAAAGGTATGATATTCAAAAAGTGATCGCAAAGCCAATTGATCTGCGTGAGTTATCAAATGCAATACGCCAGGTGATCGGGCAAAAAGATGTCGTCTCTGAGATAATGACTTCAAAAAATCAATTGTAATACAGGAGCTGTTTCGAAAAACAATGAGAATATTGTCATCATTCAGCTTGCGCGAGACGGCAGGTTCAGGCAACAAACCGGGAAATTCATAGTGGGATTCGAGTAGATTTTAAGCGAGTGTCATGATAAAATAGATGATTTGCGCGAAGAATACATGGAATGAAAACATCGGAACTGCAGTACGGAAAAGTCTCAATTGACGCCCAATAAAAATAAGAAAGAAGCCGATGACAAACCAGGCCGCATAATTTTGCATTGTCGGCATTCCCTGTTCCCACTGCCAGTAATGAAGTCGAACGGCGGCATGTTCCATAATGCTATCAAAAAATACCATCATGCAGGCAACAGCAATGGCGAAAATCCAGGATGGCAATCGGTGGCTGAACGGTACAAACCGTTGAATGACCGCGGCGGATGAAATTAACATTGTAAACCAGGCGCATCCGATTGCTATCGGTACATTAAATAATTGCGGCTGTAAGATAAAACCATAGCTATAAATCCCAAAAATGTGACCGGTGGAAACCCCAATCAACTCCACAGCAAAACCGCTGACAAAAACACCCGTACTCCACATGAAATAACGTCCCCTCAAGTCACGGAACACTGGATACACTTTCATAAGTAAAATGATTGCCAAACCAATCATCATCGGTGAAGCGAGATATCGCATCATGTTTTGAAATACGCCCAGGGCGTGCCATAAGCCGCCAGCAAACAGCAGAAAATAGAGCAATCCGATATGAACAGTATCATTTTTCAGGATTTGGGAAATAGAATGGTGCGGTTTTTCCATGTAATTTCACCTTTTAAATAACTGCGAAAGGAGTTCAAGCCAATAAACGTCGCTATCAATATGCCGAATGGATGCAGTACAACTGAGGTTGTTAGTGGATGTCTGTACTTTAATGATAGCATCAAACGGATAAGCATATTTGCACCAACAGCAATGAGTGCAAATGGCCGCAGGCCGGGATGCAATAGCAAACCATAGGGGACAATAAATGCCAGCCACAGGCAAATTTCAATAATCCAGAACAGGAAACTGTTGTAGCCGGTCAGGCCGAAAAAATTCTTGGTAAAGCCAAACCAGACATCCGGAAAATTTTCGTACATCCGGCAAAATACCGTGCCGGTTCCCGCAGTCGTGATGGTTTTTAAGCCGTTCCGTTTGGCCATTCGCGCCAGTTCGGTATCTTCCACAATTTGCTGCTTAACAGATTCATGACCGCCAAGCGTATTGTAAGCGGTGCGAGTGAAAGCGATCCATTGCCCGTTAGCTGCAGCGAGGGACGGCCGTCTTGACCAATATGTTGCCCACAGCGGTAGTGTGGTGTACACAAATAAATCCATCACCGGTACAACCAGCTTTTCAATTAATGTAAGCATGATTTGCTGCGGAAATGTGGAAAGCATATCGAGTCTGAACTGTTGCATCCAACCAATAGTATGGCGAACAGCATGGGATGCGATCTTCGTATCGGCATCGGTAAAGATTAAAATGTCGCCGGTTGCCACTTTCGCTAATTGTTGGCATGCCCAGTTTTTGCCTGTCCAGCCAGATGGCAGACCGAGTCCGTGTAAACAATGGATATGGGGATGTTTCTTTGAATATCCATCCAGTATATGCTGGGTCGAGTCTTCGGAATGATCGTTTAAAACAATAATTTCATGAAGAGGATAATCCTGGTTAAGTAAATTGTCAAGGCAATTGCTGATGGTGCGTGCTTCATTGCGTGCGGGAATGAGAATCGAAACCGCTGGTTTCGAATTTATGGGATATGACTTCCGCAACATTGGTGCAGTCAGGAAATTGAATAGCGTAATTACGAAGAGAAGTCCGAGATTGAAGAATATGAAGATGAAAATAATTGGCATGTATGAAATTCCAATTAATGGCTGAACCAAAACAAGCACCTTCATGCCGAGCGGAGCATCAAGGAAACAATGGCTTGTCACCCTTCGATTTCGCTTGGGTGAAGAAATGTGGACATTTCGTTCAGACACTAGTTAAAAAATGGGACGCTATTTCAGAATATTGTGAAAGGTGAAACGTAAAACGTCAAACGACAATTCCATTTCACTTTTGACGTTTCACGTTTGCCCTGCATCGCTATTCATGTTTTTGTTGACGCCCGTTAAGGAATATAGTTCCCTGTTCGCCGTAGGAAATGCTTGTTTGTAATAGCTGCAACATCGACTCCATTTTTGACGACAGTGCAACCATGTCAGGTAAAATTGTATTGTTGAATCGATAGCATTCTGATAACTGAAAAAACACGTCTGCATGTTGCGATGACGTGTACTCAATGCGCGTCGCGACGAGCAGCACTTGTACCGGTGACGTCGCTCGTTCCAGTATCTGCCGAACGCCCGGTTTAAAAATGACCGGCCGTTTTCCCCAGGGCATCAGTTTTCCCTGCGGAAAAATGCATACGGCTGGCGGCTTATCGCTGGATTGCAACAGCGTCGCCGTATATTCCAATGATTCATCCACCGAATCCTGATTGCCTGGTTGAATACTGTAAGCGCCGACTTTTGAAAAGAACCAAAATCGCCGGAGTTGTTCTTCCTGCATCATCATATACAGATGACGTTGAAAGAAGTGTCGGTTTAACAAATAAATAAAAAATCCATCCCACCAACTTGCATGGTTTGGGAGTAGCAACAATGGCGCTGTCGGATCAATTGGTTCAATAGCGCCAAGGAGTTGAAACGAATGGAAATGATTTCGCATTAGGCGCAAAATATACCGATCGAACAGCCATAGCGCGAGATGATTGTGTTGAGCTTTAATCATTATATTTCTTCGGATTGATCTGATGTACGTGCTACGCACTTTCGAGGTGCGTAGCATGTACTATTTTCATTAGGTATACCTCAACTTCGTCTTTACATATTCCCTGGCAAGAATTTGCATTTTTTGAGAACCCGGTACAAACACCCTGCCGAGGAACGGATTGTAATTCCTATGTTCCAGCTTATAGAGAATCCCGCGATATATCCGACTGGCAGAGTAGATGGCGAACCGGGAATGCGGCGATAACAGGCGAATTCCCGGTTGGGCTTCTTCATAATACTGATGCGCGCGCTCCACCTGGTAATGGATTAACCGCCGGACATTTTCGCTAAAGCGTTCATAAATGATGTCATGCTCGGCTACGCCAAACCGTTGCATTTCAGCGCGGGGAATGTAAATGCGGTTCATATCTTTATCTTCCTGAACATCACGCAGGATGTTGGTGAGTTGCATGGCGATTCCCAGTTTTTCAGCATAAATAAACGCACTATCATCGGAGTAACCCATAATGTGGGTCATCATTAAACCCACTACACTGGCAACACGGTAACAAAACAGATACAGGTCGTCGAACGTTTCGTATACCAGTGGCATAATATCCATGCGAACACCATTTATCAGGTCAAGCGGATATTTCAACGGAATATGGTACTGTTTCATCACCGGAATAAAGCTTTTAAGAATCGGGTGTTCGGATTCACCGGTACGATAAGCAATTTTTAATTCACGTTCAAAACAATTTACTTCATTCAATAATTCTTTATTCGAACGATGACGCGGATTGTCCGCGAGATTATCCACATAGCGGCAAAATCCATAAACTGTATATGTTGCCCAGCGGATATTCCGCGGAAACAACTGCGATGACATATAAAAGCTTTTCGAATATTCTTTTGTCAAACGCCGGGCGTAAACAAATGCCGGACGAAATTCGGATTTTTTCCATAATTGCATATTGACCTCCTTTATCTGCGTTAATCAGATGTATTGAGGAGTTAATAATTACCATTTAAGATTATAAGGTGTAGAATGAAGAATTCTGAATTAAGAATTAAAAAATAAATAGATTCTTGCTTCACAATACAACATTCTTAATTCTAAATTCCTAAATTAAACCAAAATCCTGTGCAATTACATATTCTGTCGTTTCAGCGGTCAGCATTGTGCCTGGTACACCAGCTCCCGGATGGGTGCTGGCGCCGACAAGATATAGTCCTTTTACATCTTCGCTGCGATTGTGCGGGCGGAACGTTGCTGTTTGTGTTAGTTTTGGTTCGACACCCCATGCCGCGCCGAGGTAATGGTTACCGACATTTTTAAAATCATTCGGTGTGAAAATTTCCATTACATCGAGATTTGCTTGCAGACCTTCCAGGCCAAACTCATGCTCCAGAAAAGTCAACACTTTTTCTGCGTACGGTGTGGCCATTTGGCTCCAGTCGATATTTGCAGCCAGATTCGGGACTGGAATGAGCACGTACATACTTTCGCAGCCGTCAGGCGCCATATCGGGATCAGAGATGCTGGGCACATGCAGGTACATCGAAAAATCGTCCGCCAAAATTTTGTTGTCGAAAATATCGGTGATCAGACCTTTATAGCGTTCTGCAAGCACTAAATTGTGGTGCAGCAATTTTGGATATTTTTTACGCACACCCAGAAAAAGCAATACACAGCTCATCGAGTAAGCCAGTTTATCGACCCGGCGATCAGTCCAGCGACGACGGTGTTCCGGCTTAATTAAGTCTCTGTAGGTGTGGTGAAAATGTGCATTGGAAATGACTATGTTGCCTTCAAAAAAAGTATCTCCGACTTTCACGCCTTGCACATGATTGTCTTTGACGACAATTTCTGTGACTTCATGATTTATATGAATCTTTCCCCCCAGATCAACGAACAATTTCTCCAACGCTTTCACCAAACTATACATACCGCATTTACTAAACCAGACACCTTCAGTTTTTTCGAGATAGGGGATCATGGCATAAACGGCTGGTGAGCGAAACGGATTGCCCCCAATGAATAATGGATGAAATGAAAACGCGAATCGGCTGCGTGGATCTTTGAAAAATTTCGATACCACATGATACATGGAGGCAGTAACATTCAGTTTTAATGCTTTGGCCATAAATGGCAGCAATGTGCTGAAATAGAACGGCACCGATCCCATACCATCTTTGATGACAATTTCATATATTTCGCGGGTATAGTCGATAAATCGATCATAGGCAGCGGCATCATCGGGATGGAAGGTTGCCAATTGCTGTTTCATTCGTTCCGAATCGCCGGAATAATCTAGTGTGGAGCCGTCATGGAACGTCATCCGGTAAAATGGATCGAGATAGGTGAGTGATAAATAATCCTCGAGTTTCTTGCCACCCGCAGCGAAGATGCTGCGGATAATCTTCGGCGCGGTAATCAGCGATGGTCCCATATCGAATGTGTAGCCATTTTTAATCAGTTGCGATGCATGCCCGCCAACTTGTTTATTTTTTTCTAATATTGTGGTGGCAATACCCCGTGCTTGCAGGCGATTCGCGATCGCAAGACCGCCAAAACCGGAACCAATGACGATTGCTTTATTCATATTTTCCTCTTGTTCTTATTTTCGACCTACCGTATGACCGGGAAGATCGTTTCATTTTTACTAACACGTTCGGTATCAGCGTCATTGAAAAACTAACCCGCGGATTGATGATCACTGACCGCTCCCAATTAAATCTGCACATATTTTCCCGGACAAAATCGCAAGCGGCACGCCACCACCGGGATGTGTCGATCCACCGGCAAAATATAATCCGCTAATCTGTCGGCTGCGATTGGCCGGGCGTCGAAAGGCGCTCGTTCGGTTATTAGATGATAATCCGTAAATACTACCACGGTTGCTGCCATAACGCACGAAAAAATCTTCAGGTGTAATCGTTAATTCTCCCTGAATTGCTGGTGCGACATCGAATCCATGCCGCTTCATCTTATTTAGAATTGCCTGGCGCGTCGAAATAACGGCTTCCTGCCAATCGATTGTGTCGTTTAGATAGGGAGCATTTACCAGAACAAACCAGTTTTCGCTATCCGGCGCTGCGTGGTCGCGATCATGCTTGCTGGTAATGGCGATGTACACGGTCGGATCATCGGGGATAGCCTGTTGCTTGCACAGCGCATCAAATTCCTGTTTATAGTCCCCTGAAAATAAAATATTGTGATGCACAAGCTGCGGATACGTCCCTTTCATATTCCATAAAAATACTATTCCCGAAAGTGATGGCTCCATGCTATTTAATTGTTGCCGGTATTTCGGAAAATCGGCGATCAATGTATTGAACGCATTCACAACATCCGCATTGCATACAACGACGTCTGTTCGTACAAAGTCACCGTTTGCGATGATACCCTGAATTTTTCCCCGATCGTGTGCAATTTTCTCAACTCTGGTATTAAATTGAAATGTAACGCCCAGCGATGCTGCGATTGACTCTAATTTTTCGACCAACCGATACATGCCGCCGGCGACGTAAAATCCGCCCAGTCCGTATTCCACATAGGGAATGATGTTTAATGTGGCTGGCGCCATGTATGGATTGGAGCCGTTATATGTGGCATAGCGATCGAATAACTGAACCAGGCGTTTATCCGAAAAAAATCGTTGAACACCCTGATGCACCGTCCGGAACGGATCAATTTGATGAATTCGGAACAACGTCGGTAAATTTTTCCAACGGAACATTGTGTGTTTTTCATGGATTGGTGAAAACAGGAAAATGTCCGCCGTTAAATCGTATATTCGCCGGCTGTAATCGAGAAATGCCGGATAGCGTTTGGCGTCATCAACTGACAGTTTGGTAATAGCACCAGACATGTGTGCAGCATCAGAATGAGTGTCCATGGCAGAACCATCGTCCCAGAAATAACGGCAAATCGGATCAATGGGCACAAGGTTAAGTTCGTCAGCTAAATTCAAGCCGGCAGCCGTAAATAATTCATTAAGAATAAATGGCATAGTTAATAGTGATGGCCCGGTATCGAAGCGAAAATCGCCGTGTCGAAATTCATTCATTTTTCCGCCCGGCGTAGTATTTTGTTCAAATATTTGAACTTTGTAGCCCCGGGTAGCGAGATAAATCGCTGTGCTTAATCCACCCAATCCGGCGCCGATAACGGATACATGTTTATCCATTTGCCCGCCTTTTAATGGTTTCATATAAAATCACGCAACTCATAACGAGAGCCAGGCCGTAACCAAAATCCTCAAGCGGAATTGTACCCAGATGAATTCCCGTGAGATATGCTGCGTTATACAAAATCACTGGCCGTGCTGTTAAATATCCATTAAATATAGTAGTAAATGTGATGATGGCGATCATCAGCACATATGTATTCCGACGGCGCAATAACTTGATACCGCTTAATATATCTAGCACTCCGCAGAGTGTTATAGCAACCAACACCAGCGCTGCATACTCCATGGATGAAATTGCTAACATGAGAACTGCAATAATGCCTGTAATAATAAAAATGAAATAAATCCGCTCCGACCTCAATACACGTTGATCCGGCAAATACAGATTAATGACCTCCCACACAAAGATGCACGCAAACGGTACTGTTATAAAGAATATCCATTCTCCCACGGGAAGCCCGATCAGCCGCACTGATAATGTATAGTTTGGATTAAATGACCAATGACGTCCGGCAATGAGTATATCCCACATAATAAAAACAGCTAATGGTCCCGCGATTGCATATAACGCCTGCTTCCATCTGCGAACAAACCGCAGCTCCTGGTCAAAGCTGGCCAGAACAGGGCCGGCAATCACGAGCGCATTGAATATGATATATTCAGCCATCATTTTATTTGAGCCTTAATCTTGTTTCTAATTTCCTGCAAATTACCGATCTCGTTTGCGTTTAGTTGACCATTATTTTCAATAAAATCCAGCACGTTTAATAGCATCGACGCATTATACTTGTTGAACTGATCCGGAAGTAATTCAAGAATCTGTCTGAATTTCTGTTGCGCGTCTTCTCCGCGATTGAAAAAAAATGGCAGATAATAGCATGTCGAGCTGTGGATAAATAGTGACTCCACGTCATCGGGATCAGCAGCAACGCCTTGATCCATGATTTCCAGGCCTTTAATGACCCACTTGTATTTATTATAGGGCATGAATGCATGTTTTCCCTTCAACGCGATTAACGTGCCAATATATGTTTGTGCACGCCCAACGAGTGCAGGTTCCGTTTCCTGAATTTGTTCGAATAGTGCGATTGCCGGATCGATTTTATCTTTGTCATTTACGGATTCGTAAAATAGTTGTTGTGCTTGCACGTAAGTTGGGCTGACAGATTTAATTGACGATCCAGAGTATTCACTACTGTCGATAACCGCTATCGTTGTAAGTGTATGCAATAAAACAAAAAATGATATCAAAATTGTACTCCCTAAAATTAATGAGCGATATGAGCGTTAATAATATAACAATATAATGACTAAATGTCAAGCAAAAAGATTAATATCGCTCAAAAAGGAGATGTGATCGAAAATTTATATTTTACTTTTAAATTAAAAACACTTTTCAGGAAGTTCATATTGCACAAATATAAAATTGATATATAGCGCTATCCGAAAACCTCAGTTAGAATTTAGCTATCACTCAAGTTTGTCAAATGTAATATTTGAGACATATATCTTGATATTACGCGTTGCCTAATAGAAAGCTAAGGCAAGAAGTGAAATTTATCGCAGGAGTTTTAAAATATACTCTTAGTTGATAATGCCATTATTTGATTGTAGCAAATTTAACTTGCATTCATCAAACTCGAATCGTATTTTAGAGATTGTAATGTTAAACAATTTTCACATGCGATGGTACACATCAAAATCATTTATATGCACTTATGAATTGGTTTTTTCTCCTATCAGATAGCTGCTTAATCCGAGCTTTAATTTCCCTGACAGTGACCACGCACACCTATAGCATTACTACTTAACTTTTGCAAAAAAACTGCAAAAGTTAAGTAGTAATATTATAGAATCCTGCTATCCTGTCAATATATATTGCTTGGTTCTGGACCATCCAGCTTGGAGTCCAGTATCGAACATAATTTCCCGATTTAAGTAATAATTTC
Source organism: Candidatus Zhuqueibacterota bacterium (assembly GCA_016931935.1). Lineage (GTDB taxonomy): Bacteria > Zhuqueibacterota > Zhuqueibacteria > Thermofontimicrobiales > Thiofontviventaceae > Thiofontivivens. The sequence goes on from JAFGDW010000359.1 coordinate 24,760, forward strand.
ATTTTCAATTTAATTTACAACTATAAATAGGATCAATATAGTCTTGTTTGACGTTATATATGTTATACTATGAACGATTGGTTTTCGGATTTTCCTAATGAAACCTTTTCTTCATTTCTTTCCACTAATAAGGCCGGAAATGCTGTTACATCCGAAAACCATTTCTGTTTCAGATAAACTTTAATGCTAAAATAGTGAGAATATTATGGAAGCTAAAAAAATGAACCGCCGGGAATTTTTCGAATCAACCGGAAATATATTGTTAACTGCTGCAGGAGTGACTTTTGTTACATCATTAGTTAATAGTTGCTCCAGCAGCAATCCTGTTAAGCCAAAAGACAATACTAATGCAGGAAATTCTACATTTACGCTGCTATTGAGTAGTGAAACAAGTTTGCAGCAAGTAGGTGGATACAAAACATATTCGTTGGGATCGACGCCCGTTATTACGTTTGCGCAGATGAATTAACGTTTAAAACATTATCGCTTATTTGCACCCATCAGGGATGCACCATTGATTGGGAAGCTTCAAATAATCGGTTCCAGTGTCCGTGTCATGGCTCACAATATAATAAGGATGGTAAGGTTACCAGAGGTCCTGCGGCTCAAAATTTACATACATATCAAACCGATTATGATAGTGCCACCCAAGTTGTGACAGTGACGTACTAAGAAATTTATACCTGGGAAAGCCCAAATCCACTTACAGCGAATGTATTAATTAAATTATCGGATACGATAATCCGGTTTTACATGATCGAGATGAAGTAACTTTGTGCTGACGACATTGCGCTCGAAGCCCTGGACTTCAAATATGGAAACAAAATATGGGGAACCGGGTGGGTGTTGATGATTTAATTGATCAACAAAATCAGTAAGACGCTGGTGAGTTGTCATATACGATACCGTGGCCAGGCAACCAATATCTCTCGTGGATGCAAAAATCATGATCGTATTGCCATTGGGACCAGGTAAGCGGGCGATGACGGAATAATCTGTTTCATAATCACTTTCTGCCGTCGGTGATGTTGTTGTGTAGGTGAAAACGGAATCGCTGTCGGTGGGCTGATAGAACAAGCTGTTGGGATAGATTTGGTAGCGGATGTTTAAATCGCTTAGCAGCACGTCGAGCAAGCCCAACGTTTTAAACGAACCAACAAAGATAATATTGTATTTGTTTAAATCTTCCCACTGCAATTTGGATGACAGTGTGAGCTCCAGTTTTTGGCCGACGGGGGAGAAGACTGTTGATAAATCGCTTAGACACCATGGGGCAAATTTATCCAGTAACGTATGATTGGTTTCCTCCAGGTTGGATGGATTAATCCCCGGTTGCGACAAAAATTGCTCAAAATCGCGGGCTGAATTAATCTGGTAATCGCGAATATATCGTTGGCGATTGGGAAGTGAGCGATCTTTATATAAATAATAATCACCGAAAACGAGTAGTGCCGGAAATTTCCCCGAAAGATAATCACTCCAAATAATATTATCCGCTGCAATGTGGTCTGCAGTTTTGTGGTTTTCGATCAATCGTGGAATAAAAAAAATAATGAGTGAGATAATCACAGCAATGAAACTGGTATTGATAAGTATTAGAGTTTTCTCATTGGAACCTTTTGATGCCTGCTTCCGGGTGATGAATTTTACCTCGTAATGCCCCTTTTGAATTTCAAACTGAACCTCATCATTTTTGCCTTCATGAATATAATAACTGTCCAGTTTTTTTCGAAGATTGTGAATGTAAACGCGGACCTTCGGATCAGCAGTGGAGTCACCGGCGGGATCGACGTTGAAGACTTCATGGGCAATGGTTATTTCCTTAGGAATATTCTCATCCAGCGATGCTTGTACCAAATAGGTTAACAGTTCCTGGTATTTCTTTGATTCTGAAAATTCACTACTGTTCAGAATTTTATCCAGCAATTCATTTATCTTGGAATTTTTCATCTTAATTATTCCGCGCTCCGATTGTTCACTTTCTGTTAATTCGAATCATCTATTCAAACCCGAAGCAATGTATTTTCAATAACATCACTAAAATAGAAATTCCCTGGCTGAAATGCAAGTGAAATATCAAACAACGTTAATAACCGGTTAATAACGGTTACTACGTTGATTGTTTTTAATATCTTTGACTAATTGGAAACACCAAATGAACAATACTCAGCAGGGAGTCATAATGATCACTTCTAAAACATCACTCCGTCTCACCATAATAAAAATTATCTTGTTCTGTATTTTTTTCATGCTGTATTGTATCATTCACTTTCAAACACTAATTGCTTCAACGACGCATGCTCAATTCACGCCGGGAGAGTATAGCCGTCCAAACTCACTTCCGGATGAGCGACAAATTTTGCTGCTGAATAATGATTGGGAATATCTGGAAGAAGATCTGCCATTGAGCGTAGTACTTAAAAAATCATCCTTATCCTGGAAACGCTTAAACCTGCCGCATACATGGAATGCCTTTGATGCCACCGATAACGATCCAGGTTACCGGCGAGACACCAGTTGGTACCGAAAGAATATTTTAATTCCTGATATGAAAGAAGAGAAAGTTATCCGCCTCTATTTCGAAGGCGTCAATATTTCCTGTGATGTTTATGTAAATGGAAAACGTGCTGGCGGGCACATCGGCGGTTATGTGGGGTTAAGTGTCGATATGACTCCGTATGTTAAAAAAGGAGCAGACAACCAGGTGCTTGTCCGGGTTGATAATTCGATTCTTCCGGAAATCATTCCGTCACAAAAATCAGACTTTGTCATTTATGGTGGCATTACGCGTGATGTGTGGCTGCAGATTTTACCGCCGGTTTTCATTGAAACAATGCAAATTATTACCCCGACTGTAACTGCTGAACGGGCAACGGTCGTTGTTTCCGCAGAAATTGAAAATACAACATCTGCTAAAACGTCATATTCAATTGAAACTATATTGAAAGATCCACAGCAACAGATTGCCGTACAACTTTCAGAAGACTACAGCATCGATCCCGGTATCAATCATGTCCAGGTGCAAATTCCTGTCATTGTTGATCATCAATTGTGGTCGCCGGAGAAACCATCTCTATATACACTGGAAATTATTATCACCGGAAAACAAACCACCGACCGGATTACTGAGCGGTTTGGATTTCGCTGGTTTGAATTCAAGGATCAGGGTCCCTTTTATTTAAATGGCAAACGTTTGTTATTGCGTGGCACGCATCGGCATGAGGAATGGGCTGGTTATGGCAACGCCATGCCTGATTCGTTGCACCGGAAAGACATGCGTATGATTAAGGAGATGGGCGCTAATTTTGTCCGGCTGGCGCATTATCCGCAAGATCCGGAAGTATACCGTGCGTGTGACGAATTGGGTTTGCTCATGTGGGATGAGTTGCCCTGGTGCCGCGGCGGCATGGGCAATCACGCCTGGAAAGCTAATGTGGAACGATTGCTGGAAGAGCAAATTAATCAGAATTTCAATCATCCCAGTATTATTATGTGGTCAGTCGGCAATGAAATTGACTGGCTGCCAGATTTTCCCGATGGCGACAATCCCGACTCGCTCAAGACGTTTGTCAGCGCCCTGAATGATGTTGCACATCGCCTCGATCCACACCGATTGACGGCGATACGAAAATTTTACGATGGCGCGGGCATTACCGATGTGTTCAGTCCATCTATTTGGGCCGGTTGGTATTCGGGTGTGTACACCGCGTACGAAGATGCCCTGCTTGATGCGCGCAAGCAGTACCCGCATTTCTTTCATGCGGAATATGGTGGCTCCAGTCATGTCGGCCGTCACACCGAAAACCCGATTACCGGCGAAGGTTTTATAAAAGCAGATGAGTGGGCCGAGCGTCAGAACATGATTAATATTAAGAAAATATCCAGCGATGGCGACTGGAGCGAAAATTATATTGTTGATTTGTTTGACAGGCATTTAATGGTGTCGGAAAAGCTGGACTGGTTTGCCGGCAATGCGCAATGGGCGTTCAAGGATTTTGCAACGCCATTACGGCCGGAGAATGCAATTCCCTACATGAATCAAAAAGGTCTTGTCGATCGCGAAGGCAGGCCAAAAGATGCTTTCTATGTGTTTAAAAGTTACTGGACCACCGATCCAAAATTTTGTTATATAGAATCCCACACCTGGCCGGAACGAAATGGCCGTGCCGGGGAATCGCGTCAGGTGTGTGTGTATAGCAACTGTGAACTGGTGGAGCTGATTATAAATGGAGTGTCGCAGGGTAAAAATTCCCGGGATATTAATAATTTCCCGGCGTGTGGCTTGCGTTGGGATGTCATGTTCGATGAAGGCCCAAACAAATTGGTGGCAGTTGGATTTTCGGGCGGAATGAAATCCGCGGTTGATTCACTTATCGTAGTTTACAATCACAATCAATCCGGCAAGCCAGAATCAATAGAATTAACATCCGAATTGAAGCCTGACAAAAACTATTTTATTAAAGCACGGGTGATTGATGACCGGGGACGAACCTGTCTGGATTTTAACGAACGGGTCTATTTTGATTGCAACGGCAGTGGCCATTTGAAACGTTACTATGGAACGCCAACCGGCAGCGACATTATTGAGTTTGCCAGCGGACGGGCTGCGATCGAATACATTCCCGACAGTATTCCCGGACAGGCGATCATCGAAGCGCGTACCCAGGATTTTAAGGGGAGTTATTTGATTATTGAAAATTTGAAATGAGTTCATCCAAACGTCAAGAAGTGTTTATTTTGTTCCGCTTCGACGAGTTACGGCGAAGCAATATTTAAAGGATCGAACATCCCCCAAATTCGATCTCGCCGCTTGCGGCAACGAAACGAGATCAGGGAGATGTTCTCTACCGATGTTAAGTCGTACAATATTAAATTTTATCGCTTGTTGACTTAACTGGACAACTGGAGATCAAGCACGTCATCCATCAAAAATGTTAAAACTAAAAAATTTCCACTTGACATTTTAAATTTAAATGATTATACTATTGCCATACATCATATATAATATGTATGACAAATTTGAAAGGATGACCGTGCACGATATTTTTGCAAAAATCGGAAGCAAGTTAACGCTGAGCCAGGAAATAGAGATGAAAATTGAAGACGGAATCCGGCAACGTAAGCTTGTAAAAGGACAGAAACTACCTACGGAAAAAGTACTGTGTGAGTCGTTTGGTGTGAGCCGGACGGCGTTGCGGGAAGCGCTGCGGAGTTTGAGTGCGCGTGGTCTGGTTACAATTCGTAAAGGCGATGGCATTTACGTGAATGATTTTTCACATTCGCATGCGAATAAGCCAATGAGCATTTATCTGGAATTAAAATTCGACCGCAAATATGCAATTCACCTGGTCCAGGTAAGGCAAATGATGGAGCCGCAAATTGCCATGATGGCGGCGCGAAACAGAACAGATGAAGATATTCGCGCGTTTGAGACCAATCTGGCAGCATTTAATGCTGCTGAGGTTGATTCGGCATTAATCGCCAATCTCGACCTGGAATTTCACAAACAAATTTCACGGGCATGCGCGAATCCGCTTATTCCGGTTATCATGGATCCGGTGCTGGGGATGATGCCGCGTATCAAAACGCTTATTGTGAGTCGATTAAAACATACAAATTCTGAAAATGCGGTGAATTACCATCAGGTCATTTTCGATCACATCAAAGCGCAGGACGAACAGGGGGCTTTTAACGCGATGACACAGCACCTGAAAATTGCTGAAAATGACGCTCGCAAGTTAATCGACACACTGGCTGATGATGAAGAATTATTTTAACGTGCGGATTCGGCAAGTGCAATTTGACTTTATGAAATTTGATAAAATAGTTCATTTTGTATAAATAGGTCATTAACCTGAATTATTCACAAACATGGAAAACATGGAAAAATTAAGTAAAAATGATACAACTTTCAAAAAGCAAACGTTCAAAG
>JAFGDW010000360.1 GCA_016931935.1 Candidatus Zhuqueibacterota bacterium
CGTCGTGATTGATAAGATAATTGACGCGTTTGCTCGCGTCGCCAAACACAAACGTGAATGATCCAACCAAGTTTTGGGATCATACCTAAAAAAATATACAAAAACTAGTGCAAGGAAAACTACTTCACTGGCGACGACGTCTTCGCAATCTCAATATCATTACGCACCTCATCTGTGAAATTCGCCCATGAAAATCGTGCCTGGTTCCTGGCGTTGCCGCCATTATTGAATTCGTCACCTAAATGAAGCAGTGGAATATCATCAATATAGTGGCTTGTAATCGTTACTAATTTTTCCCAATAAGCTAGTGCAGATTCGAGATGTTGAATGCTTTCGGTTTGTTTTTCCGATGCACCGTGTACTCGATACGATTGTAAAGCGATACCGCCGCGCATTTTTTCACTGAAATACAGACTGAGTAGCGCCCAGGCGTGGATATCATCGATTTCATGTTGCAATGTTGGATTGTTTGTTTTCAATGCAGAAATAATCGCCAACGCATCATTCCCATCGTGCTCAAGCTCATCCGCCAGTTGCAGCGGCGTAATTTTGCCGGGGCCGAGGTTATTTCCGTTTATGTAGTCTTCAATTGAAAGGTACCGATCGTCCAGCGTGATGGTGCGGATAATTTCGTCCACTGAAATAAACGGTGACACATAGTCGTAATATGGCCCCATATTGGAAACATAGCCCGCCAGGAATCCTTCGGAGTACAGCGTGAAATCCCACGAGCCCGCATAGTACGACGCCAATTTGAGCGGCATTTTATCGGCGAGCTTATGAGCTGCCACAAGCTTGTCGCCAAAATCGATATTGTATTTCTGATTGAAGGCATTTGCAAATACATCATCGCTGGTGGTTGGGTCGTAAAGCAATCGCCCCCATACCATGTAGAACAACCATTGCTTCTCGAACGCGTATTTCCAGGTAAGATATGGACCCGGTTTGGTAATATATTCTTTTGCGGGAATCAAACACTCCGAGCCGATCATAAAGCCACCGATGTAGTTCTGATTGTTTTCCGCAAGCACGTCTCTGACAAAATCGGGCTGTCCCCAACGCAGCACGAAAAAATCCTCGTTGCGCATGGTGAACACCATTTTATAATTCTTTGGCGTTGGTTCCCATAGTGATTTGGAGCGCGAACCACCGTGGATGTACATCAAGCGCGGGCAACCATGTGCATGCGACCAGTTAAATTTAACAGGAACGTACATGGTACCGAGCCGGTAGGCATTGTCTTCAAGCGCTTTCCGCGTCAACTCGGGCGCCGGATGGGTATGGGCACGCATGATAAACTCAATTTTGTGATCGGCGCTATCCATTGCATCAAAATACGTATCGACGATCCAGTCCTGCCAGATCTGCTCATCCACACCCTGCATCCGTTCGTTTTGACTGACGCCAAATCCGGTGAGCTCCGGGTATTCATTAATCAACTGCGTCATGCTCTCACGCGTGTATTTTTGAATGATTGGTGAATAATCACCTTTACCGTAGTAGCCTTTCCCCAGCATCTCCGGCAAACAGTAATCAGCCACGTTGTGCGCCTGAGCAAATTCCGGGGACACAAAAATATTCCAGTTGATCATATACGTTTTAATCCCGCGATCTTTGGCCATCCCGAACAGACTGTGCCAGAAGTGCTGCCACTGCTTTAATTCGTCATCGGAAAACGGACAGGCTTCAGGAAAATTTTTCGCACGGATCATGTACGTAAACGGATGCATATTCCACAGCGTTAACGCGTTGAAACGATTCTCCGCCATTTGGTCGAGAAATGCCTTCCAGAAATTCAAATCCCGGCATGTGGAATCGTGCAGTTGCAGACTCTCATGCATACGATACGAGTACCAGGGCAGATTGAATTTGATTGCCCGGAAAGGCAATTGGGGATTAACCGATTTTTCAGATACCGTCTGGATGGTTTTGCCCATATGTAATTGTTCCGCCAACTCCAGAATTCCGTACATAGCGCCCGTTTGATCACGTGCGATAATCGCCAGTTTTTCATTTCCGAGCCGCTTCAGCGAAAAGCCTTCAGCAGTGATCGCCTGGTAGTCAGCCTGCACATTGAACTGTTTATTCAATTCTTCCGTGACAATAACGATGAGATTTGCATTGTTCGCATTAGCAGCAGTTTTGAGATTGGCAATTTCCCCAAGTTTCTCCATGGCGAATATTTGTTGATGAACATCGGGTTGGTAAAAAACGGTAAGTGATTGGTGAGATAGTTTGTTGCATGTAATCAATGTGGCAAGCATAAAAATGGGCAAAAGAATAACGAGGCCCTTTTTCATAATAAATCCTCTCATAAAATGATTTTCAAAATAATAATGGTAATCTATTTATTGAAATTCCGGATTTGTTAACAGAATGAGTAATCGAATTGCGCCGATAATATTGAAAATTATCTGCAGGATGAGTACAGCACATCATCAGTTCGTGAAGAAATCAAAAATATTGCCTAAGGTGCTGCTATCGGCACGGTACATTTCCGTATATTTGCAACGGGAGCAGGTGACGGTAGAAAACTTCTTGTTCTGGACATCAAATACTTTGGCGAGGAAGCCACCGGTGGCGCGAAATTCATCGATTTCATAATGGGTGTTGCCACATTTGGGGCAGAGGTAGTTCAAATGTTGCATGAGACATTCTCCTTTCATGTCATTAACCTGAATTATTCACAAACATGGAAAACATGGAAAAATTAAGTAAAAATGATACAACTTTCAAAAAGCAAACGTTCAAAG
>JAFGDW010000361.1 GCA_016931935.1 Candidatus Zhuqueibacterota bacterium
GAAACGTCTCTGCTAAAGGGATGCGGCCTAAATAATGATTGAACTAACCCGCGCAAAAAACGCGCGGGAAGCTCATCATCGCTTTATGTGCAAATGCAAAAGCACAGAAACTCAATCGATTTTGTATTTACTACAGCTAAATTAGAAAAAGTAAAATCCAGGTGATGTTGGATTAAGTCGCGCCTGTCATTTAATTATTCTCTGGAATGGCAGGTGCGCAACTAATGGATTTTGATAGATACTTCAAACAGTCATTTTGCAAACGTACTTATTGAGCGGTTAGCTTAATGCCTATCCTTAACACGCTATTTGCTGTTGGCCAATAGCCAAAGGCTAGCGGCGGCCAATATTATATTCATAGATTGGATTATTTAAATGTTCAATTTATAGCCGTTTTCGGGATACATAATATATGCCACTATTCAGATTCATGAAGCTACGCTGGCACTTCAAACTGAGCACTTCATCAAACTCAGGATATACTCCATCGACGTGTGAAAGTAGGCAATTTTGATCTAACTACCCTCAATTTTTGAGCGGATACGGTTTTTTAATATCGTGGAAATTCTTCAATGAAAAAACAAATCAGCCTCAACGGCCAGTGGCTGTTAAAATATACGGATTATGGAAGCGGGGAACGTTTTAACCTGCATTCGGAAGGCGGTACCGATGGCTGGTTACCGGCGCTGGTTCCGGGGGATGTTCATCTTGATATGATGAATGCCGGAATCATAGCAGATCCGTTTTATGGCACAAACAGTGAACATTGTCTATGGATGGAAGAAAAGGATTGGTGGTACCGAAAGACGTTTGCTTTGTCAGAAAATGACAGACCTTCAAAAGACCAGCATGTTTATTTACTGTTTGAAGGATTGGACAACTTTGCCACGATCTACCTGAATGGCGAATTGCTTGCAAAACACTGCAATATGTTTGTGCCGTTACGCTTGGACATCACGGATATAATGGTTGCCGGTGAGAACGACCTCCGCGTTTGCCTTGGAGCGTCAACGTATTCCCCGAAGATGAATAGTGAAATACGAACTGCCAGATCTCCAATGCAGCGGTTATGGAGCCGGAAAGCTCAAGCCAGCTATGGTTGGGATATCGCCCCGCGTTTGGTGACAACTGGCATCTGGCGGTCTGTGGAAATTCAAATTTGCAGCGCAGTTGAGATTATCGACTCATGGGTTCAGACAACGAAACTGAGTGATAATCATGCCGAAATTGAACTTGAGTTTAGCATTGGGCTGAATGACGATACACCGCATCAGGTATACGTGGAAATTGAGCTATTTGATCAGAAAAAATCGGTTGAACTATCTGTCCATTCTCCGGTAACCCAGCGCCGGGAACGATTCGTGCTGGATAATCCTCCGCTGTGGTGGCCACACAATCATGGCGCGCCCGAACTGGTTCCATATTCGATAACGGTTAGTGAAGAAAATTGCATGCTTGATGAATTTTTTGGCCGTTTCGGAGTGCGAACAGTCGAGCTTATTCAGGAACCGGTGGGAGAGAGTAAATCATCATTCTATTTTGAAATTAACGGTAAAACTATTTTTTTGAAGGGCATGAACTGGACGCCGCCTGACTCGATTTATGCACGAATTGATGATGAAAGGTATGGGCAACTGATCGAAAAAACAATGGCATCCAATATCAACGCCCTGCGCGTCTGGGGCGGTGGAATTTACGAGTCGAAGACGTTTTATAATCTGTGCGATGAAAACGGAATTCTTGTCTGGCAGGATTTCATGTTTGCCTGCGGTGTTTACCCGCAGAGCCCGGAGTTCTTACATGAAGTAAGAAATGAAGCACAGTATATCGTCCGGAGCCTGCGCGGGCATCCATCAATTTTTATCTGGTGCGGCGATAATGAAGTGGATTGGGTGTACGTGCAGGAGAATATCCCGGATTTCTGGAATAACAAGATCAATCGTGATGTGCTGCCGAACATATGCCGCGAACTGGATCCGAGCCGGCCATACATTCATAGTACGCCGTTTTCGTTTGGACATGAACATCCCAACAATCCAAACCAGGGAAATGTACATTTGTGGAAGCACGGTTCATCATACCGGGATGATTTTTATGTGAGTTCGTTTCCGAATATGGTCACCGAAATGGGGCATATTTCGCTGCCTGATTTGGAGGTTGTCAAATCGTTTATCCCGGACGATAAATTGTGGCCACCATTTAATGAGCAATGGTATCTCCACTGTTCTGATCCGTCGCATGGAGCTGATCGCTATCGTGTTGGATCGTGGTTTGAGAGCATTCAGAGTAACGGTTTGCCGGAACCGCGGGATTTGCAGACGCTAATTAACCGTACCCAACAGTTGCAAGCAGAAGCGACCACTTTTTGGATCGAGCATTTCTCGTCACAGCCAGCTTGTTGGGGACTGTTTCTCTGGAATTTATGTGATTGCTGGCCGCAGGTTTCGGATGCATATATCGCTTATCCATTGCATGAAAAACCGGCATTAAAAGCAGTCAGAAATGGATACGCAAAAATTTTGAGATAAAGCAATTGCAGATAATTCTACTCAAAATGGTTTAATATAAACCGTTTGAATCATACAATCTTATTTAACGGATTGCTCGCAGTACTATCCTGTCAGCAAAGTAATAAAATGCTATTTCATCCAACGTTATTGAAAAAACTGTGTTGGTCGATTTTAGCCAGGCATATGTCTAATTTTCCTGGCTGACAGCTAGTAATACGGACAACCATGGAATGAACTAGGTTGGGCATGCAATTTAGAAAGGAGGCAGAACCGGGCAGGGAACAGCATACGTTGTGCTTGCTAAAAATTGACTGTAAAAAAATAATGGATTCATTCATTTTAATGGAGGTTAAAATGTCTACAAAACTCATTGTTTTTTTGTTAATTGTTATGTCACCTTACTCTGTGATTGCTCAAGACTTAACACAATACGAAGCTGTGAATATCTCAACAATTGGCATCCCAAAAGTATTGATGGATCGCTGGGGAGCAGTGTCTGCTGATATCGACGAGAACGGATGGCCCGATATTTTTGCTGTCAAATGGCGAGGTGTCATGGGAAGTCAACTTTACATGAATACTGAGGGTATGTTTCATGATATCTACGGCGATTCTCCGGATTTGCTGGAAGTTGAAGAAGCGCAAAATGCGACTCGGATTAATATCTTCGCGGATTATGATAATGATGGTGATAAAGACTTGCTGTTCGGTGGCGATTATGACTTGTTTTTGTTTCAAAACAATAACAATGTGTTTAGCAATGTAAGTGATCAGACCGGCGTTAAAGGTCGCGGTCGACCGGGATTTGTAAGTACTTATGGCTTCGATGGTGGCGCCTGGGCCGATTACGATCTGGACGGCGATCTGGACCTTGTCGTCTGTCAGACAAACAATCAGGACTTTTTCTTTTTTCGAAACGACGGTGGAATATTTACCGATATTGCAGAAGATGTCGGCCTGAAAGGAGAGAATCCTCTGGGCGCAGCCGGGGACCGTGGTGCGTACAGCGCCAGATTGCAATGGATCGATTATGATTTGGATGGCGATCCGGACCTGTCGGCGGGGTGGATGTTGTTCAGAAACGATGATGGATATTTCACTGAAATAGCGAAATCCATCGGATTAACACCGGATTCACTGACCTTTTTTCAAGCGTGGTTTGATTATGATAATGATGGTGATTGGGATTATTTCAAACTCATTCATGGCTCGGATGATCCCGGTGAAAATTCGCTCTGGCAAAATCAGGATGGGCATTTCGTTGATAAAACATCCGATGTGGGATTATACGGCTGGCGACCACATCTTGGCTCATCATTAAATATAGGTGATTATGATAATGATTGTGATGAAGACATTTATATCCAAATTAACAATCATGTAGACATTGATGTACTCCTATTAAATGAAACGTACGGACCCGACGACCATGCTTTTGGCGACGTGGCGGCTTACAGCGGCTTGACTACTGTTGGAGACCGTAAAGGCGCTACTATGCTTGATTATGACATGGACGGATTTCTGGATATATATGTATCATCGCTTGAGTTCGGCAGTATCATGTACCATAATATGAGAAATTCATATAACTGGATTGGCCTAAAACTGCAGGGAACACAGTCAAATCGCGACGCTATTGGCACGTTAGTAAAAGTATATACCGGTGACATCTGCCAAATGCGTTACACCCGCGTGCCGAACACGTGGAAAATTCAGGATAATCAATTTATTCATGTCGGGATAGGCGAAGCAACAAGTATCGATTCCATTGTTATTCGATGGCCGCTTGGCTTGAAAGAAGTTTTTACGGACCTGGCGATTAACCAATACCATGACATAAAAGAAGGTGATGCGACGAGCGCCGTTGCACAGGTTGATGCATCTCTACCCAGCGCGTACCGGCTTGAGCAGAATTATCCAAATCCATTTAATGCTGAAACATCTATATCATATTTTATACCGGAAGAATCATTTGTAGATATATCTATTTATGATTTGCGTGGGCAAAAAATTATAAGTTTGACTAAAAAAGTCGTTGATGCCGGTCAACATAAAATTAAATGGAATGGCCAATCACAGCAAGGCAGTACAGTGGCAAGCGGCACATATTTTTGTGTACTGAAAACTGAGAAATTTAATCAACTTCGAAAGTTAGTTTATTTGAAATAGAATTGAGTAATAATACGAATGACCTATTGAGCGAAACGCCTTCGACTTCGTTCAGGCTGACGCAAATTCTTCACGGTGAGTCCTTCGATAAACTCAGGATATACTCCGACGAACCGTGATAATTGTTTGATTAACAGTCATAATCGCTTTTTCAACTGGTCATTCATATTATTGTAATTGACTGAATACCCGCTGAAAATTGAACAGATAGAACTAAAATCTAGTTTGGAGAAGTAATCATGACAGATATGGCAAATCGGGTTGTCGATTTTGGCGATGGACGGAGAATCGAAGTAAATATTAACAAACCAGTCGCTCGTTATCCGGGCAATCCGATTATCACCGCCCAGGATGTCAATCAAGCATGGCGCGATCCCGCGCATCAGGTGACGACGATCCACAACGCCGGGATAAATATACTGAATGGCAAAACCGTAATGTTGTTCCGATCGCACTTACGCTGTGGTATGAGCGTATTGGGGATGGCTAAAAGCAAAAATGGCGTGGACAACTGGGAGCTATCACCGGGTCCTGCTTTGAAGCCGGCAACCAAACAAGATACGTTTGTGGATGGCGTGGATGTTGAAACGCTTATCGAAAATGAAACGGGCGGGCTGGAAGACGCGCGCATTACAAAATTTGGTGATGAGTATGCAATTTCGTACAGTGCGTATCATGCAATGGTGGAAGATCGTGTACGGGTATCACTCATTACAACGAAAGATTTCAACTCATTTACAAGGCACGGGCCGATACTGAACCTTGATATGCGTAATGTTGTCCTTTTCTCAGAAAAAATTAACAATAAGTACACAGCACTGTTCCGCCCGAACGATGTAAGCCCGGATGAAACCGGTGGAAAGTATACGCAAATCAGAATCGGTTACAGTGATGACTGGAAAAGCAATGTCTGGGAATTGCCCGAAACACCGATCATGCAAACCGGATTCGGACCAAGTGCGTTCTCAAACAAAATCGGACCGTGCGCTCCCCCCATAAAAACTGCAAAGGGATGGCTAAATATTTTTCATGGCGTTCGTACCACGATGGACGGCAATCCTTATGTGCTTGGTGTTGCGCTTCACGATTTGAATGATCCTGCGTCAATAAAAATGTCGAGCATTCCGATTTTATTCCCTTCGCGCGCGGATTGCAAAATTGAAACTGATCGATATATTCATGTTCCCAATGTGGTCTTTTGTTGCGGCGCTGCCGGAAGAGAAAATGGCTCGATTCTCATCTATTATGGCGGAAATGACACTGTAATGAACGTTGGAATCACTCATGAGGATGTTCTGGTCGCACTGTGTGAGCACTACGCCCAGGATGCGCTTACAGGACGATTATTATACTCGATTTAATTATTTAAGTATTCGATAGGAGGAGTTTACGAATGAAGAAGTCTTCTCTAATTATCATTGTTCTAAGTCTTCTTACACTGAATTGTGCGAAACAGGCGTGCGATCCGTCAATCCGGGTAATGACATTTAATGTTCGACTAAATACACCTGATGATGGTGAAAATGCCTGGCCTAATCGTAAAGACATTGCCGCCAGCATGATTCGTTTTCACAAAGCAGATATCGTCGGAGTACAGGAAGCACTAAAAGATCAGATGGATGATTTAGCACTGAGTTTACCGGATTACGGCTGGTACGGTCTTGGCCGCGATGATGGCAAAGAAGCTGGTGAATATATGTCAGTTTTCTATCGAAAAGATCGGTTTGATGTGCTAAGGGACTCCACGCTTTGGCTGTCCGAGACACCTGACAGTGTATCCAAAGGCTGGGATGCAATGTGTTTTCGAACTGTCACTGTAATGAAATTTAAGGATTTGAGAACCGGCAAAGTATTTTATCTTTTCAATACGCATTTTGATCATAAAGGTGAAATTGCGCGGCGGGAGAGTGCTAATTTACTCTTGAGCAGCGTTGAGAAAATTGCAGGTACTGCGCCGGTAATTGTAACCGGTGATTTTAATTCCGGTCCGGAATCAGAGCCGTATCAGATTCTTAGGAGTGGTTTGCCCGGCCAGGTATCAACGAAATTGATCGATACGAAATATATTTCGAAGTACCCCCACCACGGCCCGAACGGTACTATTTCAAGATTTCAATCTGCAAATTTACCGGATAATAAAACAATCGATTATATATTTATTAAAAATAAGGTTTCAGTTATCAGGCACGGGACATTGTCGGATAGTTTCGATGGCCGGTTCCCGTCGGATCATTTGTTAGTATTAGCTGAACTCATCATAAATTAAAAGAATACTAAAAATATCTTGAATGAATTGTCCATATCATGAAAGCTAATTCAATTGTAAAAAATTTTAAAGTAACGGGTGATTTTATGAAATGGATGCCATATGGATCAGGCCACATTCATGATACTTATTTGATTCGTACTTCAAGTCATGTAACAAATGAATATCTGCTGCAAAAAATTAATCATCATGTCTTTAACGATGTTCCGAATTTAATGGAAAATATAGAGCGAGTTACCGGACATATTTCACAGAAATTACATGCAGAAGCAACTGGCTCAAAAGTACAAGAATGTTTGACTGTTATCCAAACCATCGATAGTAAGCCATATTATGAAGACGGAGATGGTAATTTTTGGAGAATGTATTTATTCATAAGCGGCAGCACATCCATTGATTATGTGAACAAATCGGATGACGCCTATCAAAGCGGGATTGCGTTCGGAAAATTCATTCGGCTTGTATCTGATTTACGCGGCGAAAGATTACATGAAACTATTCCTGAATTCCATAACATGGAAAGCCGATTGCACAAGTTTTATAAAACCGTCAGGAAAAATCCTGCGAGCAGATTAAGCATGGCTAAAAAGGAAATTAAGTTTGTAGAGAACCGGGCTGAAGAAATGTTAATGATAAATCGACTGGCAGAGCAAGGGGCAATTCCGGAACGAATCACACATAATGATACAAAAATTAACAATGTCTTGTTCGATGAAAATGGAATTGAATTATGTGTGATTGATCTGGATACGGTGATGCCCGGACTCGTCCACTACGACTTTGGTGATGCCATTCGTACTGTAACGAATACTGGTGCGGAAGACGAAATGGATCTCGAAAAAGTATCGATGAATCCTGAATATTTTACAGCGTTTTCCCAAGGTTTTTTATCGGAAACGAAATCATTTCTTACAAAATCCGAAATTGAAACGCTTGCTTTTTCTGCAAAAATGATGACTTTCATAATCGGCTTAAGATTTTTGACTGATTTCATCGATGGAGACAAATATTATAAAATAAAACGAGAAAATCATAACCTGGAGAGAGCCAAAGTCCAATTTAAACTACTTGAAAGTATGGTTGAACAGACTGATCTAATGGAAGAAATAATTAAAAAATATGCATATTGATATGGCAGAAAAAATGAACAACTAATAAGATGGAAATCAACAATGAAAACAATTGTATTGACGGGAATCAGAAACATGGAACTGCAGGACAAACCTGCGCCAAAGGTACAAGACATTCATGATGTATTGTTAAAAATAGACGCCGTCGGTGTGTGCGGATCGGACATGCATTATTACACAACCGGGCGCATTGGTGATCAAATTGTGAAATACCCATTTACCGTGGGACATGAGTGCGTTGCGACAGTTCATGAAGTGGGAAGTAGTGTAAGCAACATTAAGCCGGGTGATCGGGTAGCAGTCGAACCTGCTGTTTCATGCGGCGAATGCGATCAGTGTAAACATGGCCGGTTTCATACCTGCTATCACTTGCAATTTCTCGGCTGTCCGGGACAGTTGGAAGGCTGCCTGTCTGAATATATTGTCATGCCGGAAAAGAACTGTTTTCCGATTAAAGCAACAATGAGTCTGGAGCGCAGTGTTTTAGTTGAGCCGGTTTCCATCGCGTGCTACGCTCTTCGCCTTGCAGGCAATTTAACCGGAAAGACGGTTGGCATTCTGGGAACAGGTCCGATCGGATTAAGCGTGCTGTTGAGCGCTCATGGCTTGGATACGGGAAAAATCTATGCCACGGATAAGATCAATTCAAGGCTTGAATTTGCAAAAAACTTGGGCGCATCGTGGACAGGGAATCCGGATGAGGTCGATATTGCCCAGGCTGTTCATGATCAGGAGCAATATTTGTTAGATGTTGTTTTTGAATGCTGCGGTCAACAGGAAGCACTCGATCAAGCGTTGGATATTCTGAAGCCCGGTGGTATGCTGCTCATTGTTGGCATTCCGGAAGTTGACAGGATTTCTTTCGATATAAGCAAGATACGGCGCAAGGAAATTACTGTACGCAATGTACGCCGGCAAAATGAATGCGTGGAACAGGCGATGCAGATCGTTGCCGAGCATCCGTTTCCGATTGAGAAAATGGTAACGCATGCATTTACACTTGAAAAGACCAGGGATGCATTTGAAATAGTAGCTGGCTATCAAGATGGCGTTATTAAAGCAATGATTCAAGTGAATGCTGATTAATGGAAGTAGGCGCCAACGGATTTACAATTAAATTACATTTTATGATTATGTAGATAACTCAGATACTATGTTCAGAACCGAGGCCCGAGCTTGTCGAAGGCCGGACGTTACAGCAGAAATAATTTCGTTGAATACCAGGAGACTGTTGCCTTCGACACCGTTCGTGTTCCGATGCATCGGAACGGTACGCCGGTGCGAGACGGCA
>JAFGDW010000362.1 GCA_016931935.1 Candidatus Zhuqueibacterota bacterium
GAATGCAGCATGGACGGTCTCCGTACAGCAGATAACGCTCTATTTATCTAATTCGTTAGGCTCATTTTATCGATTCTAAACGTAACTTTCCAAGCGTCGCAGAGCGACGGAACTGAATTCCGTCCCGACAGGTCGCGGACGGAACTATGATTTAGGTTTTCGGAGCGAACTGGATAACCGCAAATATGCTTTGCTCTCCCCAAAGCTTCGCAAGGTTATGTGTCATAAATATTAAAGTACTTATAATTCTAAAATTAAAACGGCAAAATTTTAAATTAACCACTGAAGTAACGGAAAACACGGAAGCAAATGAATTTTTTTTGTAACTATTCAAGTAAGGCATGGATTTAAGCGTCGGCTAAGCTTGTCGAAGGCAACAATCTCTTGGTATTCAACGAAATTATGTCTGCTGTAACTTCCGGCCTTCGACAAGCTCAGGCCTTGGTTCTGAACATAAATAGCTAAGTTATCTACATAATCATTTTGATGAAAAACGCGCAAATGGTCAGAGATGAATATAAAACATGCTGCAAATAAAAAAACTGTCGAAGGCTGCCTTTAAAAGCATTTTGAAAAATAAAATGCGAAGTATGTTAACAGCGTTAGGTATAATTATCGGTGTGGCTGCTGTGATTGTGATGATCGCGATCGGCAAGGGCGCTTCGGTGCGAATTCAATCACAGATTTCTTCACTCGGTACGGATATGTTAATGATTCGTCCCGGCTCAAGCAGCACCGGAGGCTATAATCGCTTTACAATGGCTGATGTAGATAAAATTCGCAATGAAGCAACGCTGATCAAAGCGGTCTCACCCATGGTTCGAACCGGAGCACAGGCAATAGGCGGCGGAACCAATTGGAACACATCTATTAACGGTGTATCACCGGATTATTTATACATTCGAAATTATGAAATTGAATCAGGTGAGATGTTCACTGAGCGTGACGATCACGCGCGCCGTAAGGTTGCTGCGCTGGGAAAAACTGTCGCCAATGAATTGTTTCCGGATCAGGACCCTGTTGGAGAAAAAATCCGAATTAATAATACGCCGTTTATGGTAATTGGCGTTCTGAAAGAAAAAGGCGGCAGAGCGGCATGGGTGGTGACCAGGATGATGTCATACTTGCGCCTTCCACCACGATGCTCGATCGATTGAAAGGTGGCCAGTACATCGATATGAATTATGTGTGCGCCATTTCACGGGATCAAATGTATGCCACACAGCAAGAGTTGACGACGATTCTACTGGCCGCACATCATCTCAGCGGCAATGCTGAAGATGATTTTCAAATTCGAAATCAGGCGGATATTATCGATATGGCATCAGCCACAACCAAAACACTGACATTATTATTAGGTTCGATTGCCACTGTTTCTCTGATTGTTGGTGATATTGGAATTATGAACATTATGCTAGTTTCAGTCACCGAGCGCACCCGCGAAATCGGGATTCGTCTTTCAGTTGGTGCTCGCAGCAAGGATATTCTCGCCCAGTTTTTAGCTGAATCGGTTGTATTAGGCTTAATCGGCGGAATTGTCGGAACGATACTGGCATTCGCTGTTGCCTTTCTGATGGCGCGGGTGTCAACGTTTACTTTACAAATTAGTCCGCTTGTAATATTACTGGCATTTTCATTTACCGCATTCGTGGGGATTTTTTTTGGATTTTATCCGGCGCGAAAGGCTGCGGTGCTCAATCCGATCGATGCGCTGCATTATGAATAATAATGATTTTTTAATTGACCGGATGTATCAATAAGAATAGATGAATCGAATGAAACTCATATCAAAAATAGTGCTGTTCATATATTTGTTTAGCGCGGTCACTTTATTTGCACAGGAAAAGCTCACGCTCGATCAATGTGTTAAGCTGGCGTTAAAAAATAACGCATCTATTATAAAAAGCAAATTATCGTTGGATCAGGCCGGTCTCTCTGTCAAGCAATCATATTCAAATTTGTATCCGACGGCAGATCTAAATGCATCGACATCGACAAGTGATAATAATGTGCCGGGCATAACGTGGGACTCACAGTGGTTCGTGCAGGGATCCATCAGTCAGGATATTTATCGTCCGGGAATGTATTCGGGAATACACCTGGCGCGCTTAAATCGTGATATTTCGGGGATTTCGGATGCCGATCTTGCGGCGCAAATTCGCATATCGGTGGAAACTGCCCTACTATCAAATATTGACTTCCAACGCATTAACTGACGTGTACGAAGAAAATATTCGATCAGCGAATGAAAATCTGGAGAAGATTAATGAAATGTTTCGACTTGGCGCGAAAACAGAATCGGATGTGCTGAAAGCCGAAGTCCAGCAAGGTGATTTTCGTGCGCTTTTTATTTCCGAGCAGGAAAATCTGATAGCCACCAAACGTTCACTAAATACAATAATGGGACGTTCCCCGATACATGATTTTGAAATCGAGATAGTATCAATGGACAAATCGAATATTCCTGATCTGGAAACTGCCAATAAATTACTATTAGTTCAGAACCGGGAATACCAGGCACTTAAAAAAACGTACCAATCCCAGGGCATTTCAATTTCAATTGCCAGGGAAGCGCTTTACCTACCATTTCCGGCTATTATAACTACTCAAAGAGTGATAATTGGTCGAACGATGCGGCTTTGACATCACAATCGGCGGGCGTAAGAGCCAGTCTGGAATTGTTCAATGGCTTTTACCGAAAGCAAAATATTGAAAAAGCGCAACTTGATGTTGAAAAAGCAAAAGTCGATTTGGAAGATCGGGAGCGACAACTTACCGAAGAATTGGTTAATTTGTACACAATCATTCAAACAGATGATAATTTGATTCGAATCCATGAAAAAAGTGTGGCCTCCGCGCGTCGTAATCTGGAACTGGTAACAGCGCGCTATATGGTAGGGCGAGTACGATTCTTAATCAGATAACTGCTCAGGCATCACTATTACAGTCCCAAAGTAACTTGGTCAAAGTAAAATATGCCCGAATGATTGTGAGAGCACAAATCAGACAATTGCCCTGCATGTAAGTTA
Organism: Candidatus Zhuqueibacterota bacterium; assembly: GCA_016931935.1. Lineage (GTDB taxonomy): Bacteria > Zhuqueibacterota > Zhuqueibacteria > Thermofontimicrobiales > Thiofontviventaceae > Thiofontivivens. Next base: position 3,030 of record JAFGDW010000362.1, read on the forward strand.
ATTGTGATATACTTACAATGGGCATTAATTGAACATTTTGGAGTACAGCGACTGCGTCGCTGTTTGAAGTGACACAGTCACTTCACTCCACAATTGCATAAAATTGAATGTTCAATTAGTGACTGTTTTGAGTATAATTATTAAGTCCGGCCGACATTATGTGGCAAGTTGAATCTTAGCATTTTTTTTAAATCTTACTATGAAATCAGATAGAAAGGTGGTAAATTGATTGCTGGTTGGTTAATTGCTTAGAAGAAAAGGAGTACTCATTATGAATAGATCTATGGAATATGCTCGGAATCCTGTCGCTGTGATAAATGCATTTTTAATGCGTGTTTATAACTGGATGGGACTTGGATTAGCAGTCACAGCACTCGTCTCGATGATGGTTGCATCGTCGCCTACGTTATTACAGATGATTTTCGGAAATTCGTTTCTCTTCTTTGGCCTGATTATCGGTGAACTTGTTCTCGTTGTTTCCATGAGCGCAGCAATCAACCGAATCCAGGCATCGACTGCAGTAATGCTGTTTTTTCTTTACTCCGCGTTGAATGGATTGACATTGTCGTTTATTTTTATAGCATACACGCGAGCTTCGATTACCAGTACATTTTTTATTACGGCTGCCACGTTTGGTGCGTTGAGTTTATATGGATATTCCACTCGGCGGGATTTGACGGCGATTGGCAGTTTCATGTATATGGGATTAATCGGAATTATCATTGCATCCGTCGTGAATATGTTCTTGCATAGTTCGGCTGTTTACTGGACAATTACCTATTTGGGCGTCTTAATATTTGTCGGATTAACAGCATACGACACCCAAAAGATCAAACAAATGGCGCTTAGTGATTTTGCCAATGAAGACATGGAACAAAAAGCGTCAGTGATTGGTGCGTTGCGATTATATCTGGATTTCATTAATTTGTTTCTGCTGCTACTGCGAATTTCCGGACGGCGTCAATAACGGAATGCTGAATATTGTGGGTTTTATTTCTCCTGATCTGAGTAGGAACACTTTAACTGAATGAAGCAAAACGAGATAATCTTGCATGAAGAAATCGCACACCAAATCACCGAAAGTATCTGCTGATCATATCACGCTAAAGGCTGCCAATGCTGTGCTGGCTGGCGGTAGAAAACGCAGTCGATTATCCGATTTGCTGCCGTTTCTGGGGCCGGCATTTATTGCCAGCGTCGCTTATGTCGATCCCGGTAATTTCGCAACTAATATTCAGGCAGGAGCAAAATACGGTTACATGCTGGTTTGGGTCATCGTTGCCAGCAATTTAATGGCAATGCTGATTCAAACACTATCCGCCAAATTAGGCATCGCCAGCGGCCAGAACCTGGCAGAACAATGCCGAAACCAATTTTCCCGACCAGTCGTTTGGACGATGTGGATATTAATGGAACTGGTCGCAATGGCAACCGACCTGGCGGAATTTTTAGGCGCTGCATTGGGATTCAACCTGTTGTTGGGCGTGCCGCTGATCATCGGAGGCATATTGACAGCCATTGTGACATTTCTTATTCTTGGTCTTGAACGCTATGGTTTTCGCCCGTTGGAGGCAGCGATTTCATCAATGGTTGGAATTATTGCGCTGAGCTACCTGATTGAGACAATCATCGATCGCCCGGATTGGGGCAATATTATATTCCATTCGGTGGTTCCGCAATTTTCCGGCGCCGAAAGCGTTGTGCTGGCGACCGGTATTTTGGGTGCAACGGTTATGCCCCATGCGATTTTCCTTCATTCCGCCCTGACACAGGGACGGATCGTTGTAAAGGACAACAAACGACTCAAACGGCTGTTCCGGTTTGAGGTAGCAGATGTCGTCATTGCGATGGGTATTGCCAGTTTCGTAAACGCCGCAATGTTAATTATGGCAGCGGCAACGTTCCATAAAACCGGTCTTACACATATCGCCACGATTGAAGACGCCTACCAGACATTGGAACCACTACTGGGGAAAGCAGCTCGTTGGTTTTTTGGTTTATCGCTATTAGCTGCCGGACTATCTTCGTCAACTGTTAGTACCAGTGCAGGCCAGATAATTATGCAGGGATTTTTACATCGGCATATACCGGTCTGATTGCGCCGAATCGTTACCATGGGGCCGTCGTTAATTGTAATTGCTATCGGTCTTGATCCGACACGAACATTGGTATTAAGCCAGGTGGTGTTGAGTTTCGGGCTTCCATTTGCCATTATTCCGCTGGTGATGTTTACCAGTCGGAAAGATATTATGGGGGTGTTAGTGAACAAAAAAATCACCACAATTTTGGCGAGTATTGTTGCAGCTTTGATTATCCTACTAAATATTTATTTGCTATATGAAACTCTTTTTGCAGGATAAAACATCATGTTCAAACACATTCTAGTACCTTTGGATGGATCTCAACTTGCAGAATCGACGTTACCGGTTGCCGCTACATTAGCCGAGCAACTGCATGCTACCGTCATTCTCATTCATGTTATCGAAAAAAGTGTTCACACAGGAGTTCATGGAGATGTCCACTTAAGCAAAGCAGATGAAGCGGACGCTTATCTGCACAAAATTTCGGAAACGGCATTTCCGGCGACAGTGAAAGTCAGTTATCATGTACATGAAGCCGAAGTGGAAAACGTCGCCAATAGCATCGTTGCGCATAAAGATGAATTCACACATGATTTGGTAGTGATGTGTACCCACGGCCGTGGTCGCGCCATGAATCTGTTATTCGGAAGCATTGCTCAGCAAGTCATAGCCAAAGGAACGACACCCGTGCTGCTTATTCATCCGGATCGACCGAAACATATTGAAGTCACCCATTGTCAAACCATGCTCGTTCCCCTGGATGGCAATCCCCAGCATGAACAATCACTGCAAGTAGCGACCGACCTGGCAGCAGCTTGTTCAGCGATATTGCATTTGATAACTGTGGTGGAAACGTTCACCACACTATCCGGACGCTGGACCAGCCCCAGCCGGTTTTTGCCGGGCACTACCAGCAGAATGCTGGATATGTCAGTACAGGATGCGGAGGCTTATTTGGATGAAATGCTGGAACAAATATCCGAAAAAGGGGTATCGGCCACAGCAACCGTACTCCGTGGCGATCCGGCGGAACATATCAGAGATGCTGCTCAAAAGGTAGGTGCAGATGTAATTGTGCTGGGAACGCATGGCAAACTCGGTATGTATGCGTTGTATGAAGGCAGCGTGGCAAATAAGGTGTGCTGCACGTGTGATGTACCATTGCTGCTTATTCCGGTGGGGGAATAGTATGTTAATTAGTATGAATGATTGCGTTTATGCAATTCTATCATTTAAAACACGTTCGTCCGCCGCCGTTGTGCGGATGAACAAAACAATTCATTCAATTGGTACCGATTTAATAACTGAGAAATTATTTTCTGACATTTTTTGGCAGAAAATGTTAAAACATATTTTAGACAGGATTTCACGGATTCACAGGATTTGTA
>JAFGDW010000363.1 GCA_016931935.1 Candidatus Zhuqueibacterota bacterium
ATCCTGTGAATCCGTGAAATCCTGTCTAAAATATGTTTTAACATTTTCTGCCAAAAAATGTCAGAAAATAATTTCTCAGTTACTAAAGAAGCGATACGGTTTCCATTTCTAATGAAGCGTAAAATCAAGTTGATGACAAATTGTAGCGGAATTATAAAGGACTAATTCATGAGTGAAATGACTGTAATTACATTACTATTCATCGTTGGTGCCGTGGCTGGTTTTATTAACGTTAACGCTGGTGGTGGTTCATCCCTGACACTACCGCTACTCATTTTCCTGGGGCTGGACGGTGCGTTGGCAAACGGTACGAATCGTGTTGGTATTCTGATACAAAACATGTTCGCAGTATCATCATTTAAGCAGCAGAACGTTTCAGATTTCAAGGAGAGCTTTATTTTATCGCTATTTACGCTTCCCGGGGCAATACTTGGTGCATTAGTTTCAACGAAAATTAATGATATATGGTTTCAGCGCATCTTAGGAATTGTGATGATCGGAATTGTCATAACAATGTTCATTCCTAAAAAAAAGCAATCGGAATTAAATGAAGAGCTCGCTCGGAAACGACGCTGGATGATGTATCCTGTCCTGCTTGGCATCGGATTTTATGGCGGATTTATTCAGGTCGGTGTGGGTTTTCTGTTTATGTCGTCACTTTATCATTTACTTCAACTCAGTCTTGTTCATGTCAATATGCATAAAGTATTTATTGTGTTTATTTACACAATTCCTTCGTTGCTGGTTTTTATGTTCACAGGAAACGTAAATTGGACGTACGGTATTATCCTTGCCGGTGGTATGGCAATTGGCGCCTGGTGGGGCGCCAGAGCATCTGTAAAAGGGGGCGAGAAATTTATTCGTTATATTTTGGCATTTGCAATGGTAATTATGTCAATTAAATTACTTGGTATGTTGTAATACCTGCCTTGCCTTCTTCCTAAGAAGGAGAATTATATCCCCACGGTTACATGTTAAATTTCACGGCAAAATAAAAATTACATCTGGCTTCTTCACTCCGCTGACAATATTGAAATTTCGATTGCCTTTTGATTCTAAATTTTGCTATTTTAGAATTGTGGGAAATTTCATTGTGATATTTTGATTGAATAAAACATTTTTCAACTCGTCTAAATTCCATGGACTCATGATTTTTTTGAAAAATATGGAACAACTTTTGTTGAGTATTATAAAATTAATGACTGATAGTTTATATACCCACTTTTCCGTAGTTCAAGCAGTATAAATTTTATGAAACGGATCATATTCTGCACATCCATTTGGATACTTGTTTATTCCGCTGTAATTGCTCAACAGCCAATCGACAGGAAAATAAAATTCTATTGCAGCAATATCCCTCTGGATGTCGCATTGAAAAAAATTCAGACACAATGCAATGTTGAATTTATATATGATTCCAAGCTAAAAATGGATCCGGATATTTCGTGTTCCATTCAAAATCGTCCGCTACCGGAAGCTCTTGCAATTTTGCTTCAAAATACAGATATTTCCTTCCATCTTTTTCCACCTAAATCAGTTGTCTTTTATTCCGCCCAGGATTCATTAAGAAAGCTCTCTGGCATTGTGGTCGATAAATCCAATCAGATGGTACTTCCCCAGGCGAACATCATTCTAAAAGGTACCGATAAAGGGACATCTACTGATTATACGGGTCATTTTGAACTGCACAATGTAAGCAGTCAATTATGCACGCTACAAGTTTGTTATATGGGGTATCAATCGCGGGACATCCCTACCTATAACTTAAATTCGCATCCCATCAAGATAGAATTGATGCAGAATTCGCTCAGGACCGAACCGGTTACAATTCAGGGCGATCGTTTGCCTCTGATTGGTGTTGTAAATAATTTTGGTAACATTCAATTTGTACCTCTTCTGCTCAAATTTCTACCTTCGACCACAAATAATGATATTTTGCATACGCTGCAGTTTCTGCCGGGCACAAAAAATATTTTTGATCAGCTTGATGGTCTGTATGTCCAGGGTGGTACGCCGGACCAAAATTTGGTACTTTTTGATGGGATTCCCGTGTTCCGATCGGAACATTTATGGGGATATATGAATGTATTCAATCCATCTGCTGTAAAAAAAATCAGTCTATTGAAGGCGGGTTATCCAGTCAAATATGGCGATAAGTTATCCAGTGTAATTGAATTGGAAGGTGATATCGGACAGCCGGGAAAAGTGAACATTGGCATTGGAGCGGATGTATTTTCCAGCAATGGATTTATTCAGCTCCCGATTACGTCGAAATTACAAGCTGCACTATCTGTGCGCCGGTCACTGCAAGCGCTTGGACTCGGATCGGTTTACTATAATTTGGAAGATTATCTGTTCCTGCTGAAACGGCGATATCTTACTGACCTAAATCATGGCGAGATGTTTGAATTTAATGATGCAACCGCCAAACTCAATTACCAATTCTCCCGAACAAATTATCTTGCATTATCCGCGTTCAGTACATTCGACAATATCGATATTTCACAACAAATACAGGATAAAGTTCACACTCCATACCAACGCTATGAAAAATGGAAAAATAGCGGAATCGGTTTCACCTGGGAAAAAATATGGAGTCCAACATATTCAACGAAAGCCCAAACCTGCTATTCAACTTATGATAACAATTATTTATATGAATACTCAATATTCGGAAAGTTAAGCCAGCAATTGCCCGATGGCCAAATCGTTGTTCACAAATACAATGTTGCAGTAAATGAGTCTGATAACTTCAACATCCGCCAGTGGATTGGCAGATGGGATCATTCACTGCAAATTCATCCTGATATCAATCTTGAATTTGGAATCGAATCAGAGAATACAATTATAAATCATCAATTGCAGGGAGAGCATTCGGTTATAAATACGTTACCGGTGCCCGGTGAACAAAAATACAATTTATTCATTAACCTGCCAGCCACATTCGGTACATGGAAAAATGTCCTATATTACAATAATCGCATCAATATCAGTAATCATGTAGAAATGATGGTGGGTGTTCGTGGAATTTACTACCAGGCACTCAAAAAAATTTATAAAACACCTCGGCTTTCGCTAACCGGAAAATGGGGGGATACACAATTTAATTTAAACGTTGGTCATTACTATCAATTTTTACATCGAATGTCGGTGCGATCAGGCGATTTTAATCCGATGCGCACGAGTTATTATTGGGCTCTGGCAGATAAGAATCTGGAACCGGAATTTGCCAGGAACTACTCAGCCGGTTTGAGTTATCAATATCCGTATGCCAACGTGGGGATTACTCTTTATCAAAAATATAGTGACAACCTGCTATTTTTACTCCCCAACTTTACGGACATGACACGGCAGTCATCTTCCTATTTTATACATATCGATAATGGTTCAGGTAATTCAAAAGGACTTGAGTTGTTTCTGCAAGCCGATAAAAATCCATTTTCGGGCTGGATTAAATATCAGTTGGGAAAAACACAATACCTGTTTCATTCAATTAACCAGCATCAGCCGTTTACAGCGGATTTCGATCGGACGCACGAATTGGATATTGTAACACAATACACATTATCCGGCTGGAATTTGTCGTCAACATTTATACTTGCATCGGGAACCACATTTTCGACAGCCGAACATACATTTTTCAGCTTTCCGATTGAGTCGGATTTTAACGCTTATCGTGATCGCTCAGTCATTTCGGTGACCAGGTTACCGGTTTATCATCGTGTGGATTTCAAAGTATCGAATCGTGTGAAATTATACGCTTCGCTGGAAATTGAGTATGGCGCAACTATATTTAATGTATTTGACCGCTTGAATGTCATCGATCAATATTATAAAAAACCGGAAGATAAAGAACGACATCATCTGACCGATATTACAGAATTTGGCAGAAACTTTTTCTTCTTCTTTAATCTCACCTATTAGAAGAAATAGTGTTTGAGTAAATATATACTGAACCTGGCCATAAATTGAACATTTAAGTAATCCAATCTATGAACAGAATATTGGTCGCTGCTGGCTTTTGGCAATTAGCTAATGGCCACAGCTAATAGCGTGTTTAGGATAAGCATTGAATAAGCCGCCTAATAAAAAACTATAGAGTAACGTCATGACGTATTCAAAATACATTCCGGGAATTCTCTGCCTGTTATTTTTCAGCTATCCGTCAGTCCCTTACGCTCAAACTACTGTAAGTGGTGCGGTTTCCGGTACCTGGTCAAAAGACAAATCACCTTATATTGTTATCGGGGACCTGTCGATAAAATACAATTCGATTCTGGTGATTCAGGCAGGCGTTCAAGTCTATTTCCATGAAAATGTAAAATTTACAATTGGCGCTAAATTTAATCAGGACAGGAGCGCTCACCGGCTTATCGCTGTTGGTACGCCAACTGATAGTATCTATTTTTCAGCATACAACAAGCCTGAAGGCTGGGCTGGATTACGATTCGAAGAAACATCGGATGATGATATACTAAGCTATGTGGTAATAAGTGAGATAAAAAAAACGGATGCATACAATCAACCAGAAATGGATTATACTTACGGAGGAATTGAAATTGTGTCGTCCGATCCTAAAATTATAAACTCGCGGATCATTGGCAACACAATAGCAGATGGTGCTGTTATTAGTTGTTATCTTTCTTCGCCACATGTATCCAATTGCATTTTTGCGAATAATATAAAATCAACGGACCACGAACAAAATGAATGGAGTAATTCAAAACTGAAAAGTTCGTTTGTCGGATGTCACAATTCCAATATCCGGTTCGATAATACGCTCATTTATGATAACAGTGTCGATCAATTTCTGGCCGGGATGAATGGTTCGCTTATTACCTTTATTAACGTTACGATGAGTCATAATATTTTTAATATTAATTATGAAAATATTTCAACCGCACGTTCCTTTAATAATAAATTGTATTTTTTAAATACGATTATTCATCAAAATCAGGCAACGTTTCTTGGTATATTTGATTGTCAAATTGCAGGTGACAGCATCGAATTTCATTACTGTGATGTGGATACATCCATGGAATATTTCTCCAACATTACAAACAAGCCTGATTTAGAGCAATTCGAGTCATGGAAACGAAGTAAATATATTATTTGGAACGCCGGCAATCTGTTCATCGATCCGGCATTCGTCGATCCAATCCGAAAGAATTATTTTCTACAGACATCTTCCCGGTGCCTTGACGCGGGTGATCCGAATCCGGCGTATAATGATTGGGCGAATCCTGATAAACCCGACCTGGCGCTTTTCCCCGGACAGCGAACAGTGCGGAACGATATGGGCGCTTATGGAGGTAAAAGTACACTAGGCCCCCCTGCTGCCAACATCGATATAAATTCCACACACGAGAATTGCCCGGGCACCTATTATCTAAGTAACAATTTTCCCAATCCATTCAATCTTTCAACCACTTTCACCTATATCATTCCCGAACCGCAGCGTGTGCAATTCACTGTCTATAACCTGCTTGGCCAAAAAATTAACACGATGGCCACGACGCTAAAAACTGCCGGTATTTATTCAATTGAATGGAACGGCTGTGATGATTCAGGCAAGCCCATGCCCAGCGGAATCTATATCTGCCGGTTTCGTGCCGGACAATTTCATCAAACCCAAAAAATGGTGCTGGTGCGATAGTAACTTTTGTACAAAGAACTCTTTATCTATTAAAAGTTTTCAGATATTGTGTAAATGGCCTATTATCTGATCATTATTTTCGATGCGTAAATAAAAATGCCTCATTCGGTTCACCAAAGAAGGCTTATTTTTTAATTGAAATGACTTAACAAGCACTTCTCCCAATCATTCTAAAAATTCAACATCATCGTCGGGGAAGTACTCGGCGTAGCATTCCGGACAAATACTATGAGTGAAACGCGCTTCGGAGTGCTCGCGAATGTAATCTTCAATTTGTGTCCAATAGCCTTTATCCGAGCGAATTTTTTTACAATTTGCGCAAATCGGAAGCATGCCGCTTAATTGTTTTACCTCTTGCAGGGCAGTCTGGAGTTGTTTATTTAAGGCCACAATCTCTTTAAAACTATCGGAAAGCACCAACATCGATTTAATCCGTGCGATTAATTCTATTTTGTCGATCGGCTTTCGGATAAAATCCATCGCACCGGCATCAAGCGCAGTTTGCAAATTTTTTGAAGAGGTCATCACACCGGTTGCCATGATAACCAGAATATCCTGAGTCTCCGGATCGTCCTTTAATTGCCGGATCAGTTCAATCCCTGATAAATCCGGCATATCCCAATCGGTAATTATCAAATCAGGCTTCTTAACGCGAGCGATCGAAAGCGCTTTTTGCCCTTCCAGTGCCTGATATATTTTGTATAATTCATCTGCCGCTTCCAGATAATTTATTATAATTTGAATATGGCCGGGATCATCATCGACAATCAGAATTTCGTGCTTTTTGGGTTCTCCTTTAGATATTGATAAGCTCATTATATTTTTCCTCGTTACTGTTGTGAATCGCCTCATTAATTTGCATTTTCCAGGCTTGAAGATTGGGACTGGATTGAACATCAAGCTCCTTTAAAATATTCCTCAAATCGGACACTTCGTATATCTCGTACAGCTTTAGCTGTTCAATATACGGTACTAATTTCGCTTTCTCTTCCGCTTTCAGAACAATTGAATCATTCGCATCGGAAACCGACTGCCTTTTTTCGGGGAGTTTTTTCGGAATTTCAGTACTAATTGGCATAGTAAACCAAAATGTTGATCCGGCATCAGGTTTCGACACAACGCCAATTCGGCCTTGATGGGCTTCAACCGCCATCTTGCAAAATGCCAGTCCAAGACCGGTAGAGTGAATACTACCAACTTTTCGGGCAGCAACCTGGCTATATTTTTGAAAAATCATTTCGTGCTTATCTTCAGGTATTCCCGGTCCTTCATCAATTATTGCCAGTCGAATAAATTCCCGATCCGAGGTGCAATCTATAGTTATTTTGCCATTCATAGGTGAATATTTTATGGCATTCGTTAGCAGGTTAACAAGCACCCGTTTTATCAAATCTTCATCGATGTGTGCAAAACAATCTATTTTTATCCAATTAACAATTTTTAAATGCTTTTGAGCTATCAGCAAATTAACTTCACCCAATGCTTTTTGGATAAGTAAATACACCGATTCATCACTTAGTGCGAGCTTCACTTCCGTATCTTCAAATTTCTGAACATCGAGAATATTCATGACCAGATTCAGCATTTGTTTACTGTACTGATTGATTACCTCCAATTCTCTACCGGAATTTGCGGTTTCGGATAGTCCGATAATTGAATTCAACATGTTTTTCAAATCGTGCACAATCATCCCGGTCATGCTTTCTTTGAACTGATCGAGTTCCAGCAGCTTATCGTTGGCAGCCATTAATTTCCTGGCGTTTTTTTGAATCTCACTTTTCTGTTTTTCCAAAGCTTCATTCTTTTTGACGATTTCTGCTGTCCGTTCTTTTACCTGATGTTCCAATTCTTTGCGGCGCTCGTCGATACGTTTAATTTTTTGATGATACCAGAAGGATAAACTCCCTACCATTAATAAAAATGCTAATACCCGGAACCACCAACGCATCCAAAAAGGAGGTGTTATAATCAAATAAATTTTTGCATCCTGTTTGCTCCAGACATTATCATTATTTGAGGCTTTTACTCTGAATATGTAACCACCCGGCCGTAAATTCGTGTATGTTACAAATCGTTTTGTAGCATCCGTATAGTTCCAGTTTTTTTCGAATCCTTCAAGCATGTATTTGTACTGGTTATCCTGAGGCGCAACATAATGAAGTGCTGCAAATTCGAAAGAAATCACATTGTTTTTATAGGATAGCATAAGTGTATCCGTCTCCCAAATAGATTTCTTAAGTATTGCATGGGTGTCATTATTAATCGGGACGGAAGAATTAGATAATTTGAAATCTGTTATCACTACCTGCGGCGGAACAGTGTTATTGCGCACACTATCCGGATTAAAAATATTGAATCCGTTGATGCCACCGAATAACATTTTTCCATTCATAAGGCGTGTTGCGGCATGAACTGAAAACTCGCGATCCTGCAAGCCATCATTTTCATTAAAATTTTCAAAGCTTTCAGTTCGCGGATTGAATTTACTAATACCATTTTTTGTACTTATCCATAAATAACCGTGATCATCTTCCAGTATACCCTGAACAGAATTATGAGGCAAGCCATCTTTTTCATTATAATTGACAAACTTCATGCTATCAGGATTTCGATAATCAGAAATGCACTTGTCCAATCCCCGATCTGTCCCAATCCAGATGGTCCCGTTGGAGTCCTCAAATATAACCAGAATTTTATTGTCACTAACGCTGAATGAATCCTTTGATGAATGTATGTAGGAAATAAACGTGCCGGATTCACGATCAAAGCGATTTAGCCCGCCCCGTTCAGTCCCAATCCAGAAAATGCCCCGGCTATCTTCCAACATTGACCATATCACATCATCACTGATGCTGGCAGAATTTTGGGGATCGTGACGGTAATGGATAAAGGTATCTGTGTTTTCATCATACAAATTTAAACCTTCATTATATGTGCCTACCCAGAGATTGCCACGGCGATCTTGATACAGTGACCAGATTACATTATTGCTGATGGCTTTTTCTTGCCTGAAATCAGTGAAATAGTTACGGAACGATTTATCACCATCCTTGTCGAATCGACTTAATCCTTGTGTTGTACCGATCCATAAGTAACCGTGTGTGTCTTCAGCAATCGTATTGACAAAATCATAACATAAACTTGATGGATTATCTGGAATATGAACATAATAGTGGAATTTTTCATCGGGATCATTCGGATCAAACTTAAAAAAGCCTCCACCGCGAGTTCCACACCAGACGATTCCTTTATGGTCAACAGCGATACAACTGATATGACTATTATCCACGCCCGATTTTAAATCCGGCTGATTATTATTAAGCGGGAAACGTCGATTATTATAATTGTATTTGTTCACCCCTCCCATATCAGTTCCGATCCACAATACTCCGGACTTATCTTCATAAATTGAAGATACGAGACTACTGCTTAAACTGTAGATATCTGCCGGATCGGATTTGTATTGCATGTACGATTTTGTTTTGCGGTCAAATTTAAACAATCCGGATAGTGATGTCCCAATCCAGAAATCTCCGAATCGATCTTCATGAATGGCGCGAATATCCAGCGTTGAATTGGCAAGCGTTAATTCCCGAATGAATCGGTCATGCTCAGCATCATAACGATGCAATCCATTGGCAGTGCCGAACCACATTGTTCCCGAATGATCCCGATATATAACGTAAATCAAATCACTTAGCAAGGCGGACGTATTATGAATATTAGCAAGATAACGATGAAATTGATTCGTCTGCTCATTATAACGGTACAAGCCATACTCAGTGCCGATCCAGATGTTTCCCAAACTATCTTCTCCGATCGAAAGTATGTGATCTTGTCCCAAACCGTTCGGATTGTCCTGACTAATACCATAATGAATGAATTGCTGCGTATCACGATCAAATCGATTTAAGCTGCCATATTGCGTACCAATCCATAAATTATGCCTGCTATCTTCAAAAATTGCCAACACATTATCATCTGATAGACTGTGAGGATCATTGGGATGATGTTTGTAAATGACGAACTTATCCTGGGCATCATCGTAGCGGGCCAATCCTCCGTTCATCGTACCAACCCACATTACATTTTCATGATCGACAATTAAACCCCGGATTAAATTGCTGCTTAAATGATAACCATTTTCAAGATCAGTTTTATAGTGTTTGATGGAATATCCATCATATCTGTTCAAACCACTATATGTACCAAACCATAGAAAGCCGTTCGCATCCTGAACAATGCAGTTGACAGAACTCTGGGAAAGTCCTTCCTTAAGTGACAGGTGGTCAAATCGAATCCGGTTGAGCTGACCATAAGCCGAGGTTGAAGCGATTAGCAGTGCAATAATTATAGTGAGAAGCTGTTTCATAACATCACCTTTGCGTGAGAAAAGTCGACAATAATTGGATATTTTACCTTTCTTAGTGCAACGCTTCATAAATTCTTGTAGTGTTCATGGATGTAGCATTGACTCGGCGAAGCCTTCATCCTGAGTCCCGACGCGTCGGAAAAGGATGAAATTTCATGGTTCGACGGAGTATGTATGATCCTGAGCTTGACGAAGGACTCACTATGAAGCTTCGCTGATAAAACATTACATAAAATTGTGAAATGTTGTACTTAGGATTCTAAATTAAATAAATTGTTCAACCTTTACAAAATTAAAAGTATGTCATTCATGCGAATGCAGGAATCTCCATACACGGACACAGGGGATTTCTGAATTCGCATAGATGAAAGTGCATGTTAGGATTTTGTCACACATGGCCAAGTTATTTAATTCTCATTCCTTAGTGAGAAGAAAATATTTAAATGCAGCCTCGAATTACTTTTCTTAATACGAATTTTGCAATCAAAAAAGGACACGATTTTAAATTTTAATGATTATGTATATAACTCAGATACTATTTATGTTCAGAACCGAGGCCTGAGCTTGTCGAAGGCCGGACGTTACAGCAGACATAATTTCGTCGAATACCAAGAGACTTGCCTTCGACACCGTTCGTGTTCCGATGCATCGGAACACGAACGGTGCGAGACGGCAGGCTCAAGCAACGGTTAGTATCTGATACATATATGTTCATAATGTATCCACTCAAAAAAAGATGGCAGTAATTAAAATTGACTTCAAATAGCTTCTCCAAATTTTGCAGAGCGCAGAGCGCAAAGAGCATAGCAAAAGCAAAATCTATCGCTATGCTCCCGCTTTGCGGGACCTATGCACTTTGCATGTATAGCTTTACCATCCAATATTGAATGGATACTTCATAATCATCTAAATTTTTAATGCTCAGTCATTCCTAAATATAATACCAGCGAGTATGCCAATCAGTTTAAATAATTAATTGTAACACATTTTAACTTGATGAAATGGAAATTAATAATTTTTTGGATTATATGCAATATATTTAAGATGAGAAATAGTTTTTCATAAAGTTCGCCTGTTTTTTGTCCAAATTTGGATTTTGGTAATCCCTCGTCCGGTTATCCAGTTTACTCCGCAATGATTAGATATAAATAAACAGTTAGTTAACTCGTTCCGCCGTTCTCCGGCAGAATGCCGAATGGACACTCTGCCTCCATTATGTAACGTTAAACAATATTTATTAGTTACACAATTCTATTTTGTCAGATTTCTAAGTTCATGTTTTTGATAGTGTAAAATTGCATTTCGGCGTTTTCGATGTCGAATATTCAGTTGATTGAGCACGTCGGCTGTGGTGACGACCCGCTTTGGCAAAAAATGGTATAGCAAGTATCGAATATCGTTGCTGCTAACCAGGCTGCACGTGTCAGCGTATTGGATTTTGATTTTCAACATGAACAGTATAGCAAGCAGGACCATCGTCATATGATGATGCCAACCGGTCCAGCCGCGTACCTGATACTCGGCCATGCCGCAGGCGGTTTTGGCATCTTCAAACGAACGTTCAATAAAAAAGCGTTGCCCTTGCATGAATGCCAGGCGTTCAATGGTCGTATTTGCCGGCGCATTACTCAGACTATATTTCAATGTGTTCTTTGAATCGCGTTCACGGCGAACAATCACGTGCCACAAATGGCCATGCCTCTCGTTGCCGTCCCAGAGCCAAACGCGACCATGAAGCATCCACACACTCAACGATCCTTTGCTGCTATCGCGAAGTGTAACTTGTTTCCAGGCGTGTTTGGGTTGTTGCTTTGCCCAATCAGCCACTGTCAAGGATGCCTGTTTTGTCTTCATGCGGGATGGCGTCCGCCCTCGCCTGGAGCGCCGTTCTGGAACAAATGGCTGTGGATCGTCCGAATATATCGTCTGGTCAGCATGAACATCAATCACAAACGTTTCGCCCATCTGATCCAGTTGACGTAAAAACCACGGATCGTTGCCATAGAAACCATCACCGCCAATCCACCTGTGTGATGATCCCCGATTCCGGGCGGCTTTAATCATCTCCAACGCTAAAGCTGTTTTCGTGCATTGAAACCATACCTGAGTATAATACTCAAAAGTATTGTCGTTCCATCAAATTGACTAAATCGTTAAACATTGTGGGATTTCCAATGCTACGAAAATTAGTGAGTGCAATCATCTTTAACAACACCTGTCTTGCGCAGTTCAACATCATTATTGATGCACAAAAAGATACTTTCTATAATCACTTGATTTCACCGGATGAAGGCTATATCGCAATTTCTCACAATGATTATTTACCCTATAATGGCCCCAAACCTGATAATGATGTTGATCTTTCGGCTCAACTCTGGATGGCCTGGGACAGCACTTACTTCTATTGCTACGTTGAAGTATAGGACGATATTGTTCATGTCAATAACGGCGCAGAAACGTTGAACGATTGTCTGGAACTAAAATTTGACCATGATCCAACCCAAAAGCATCACTTTGGTGTGGTCAATGCCCGGTTAACAGCGCTCGACAGTACTGACGCCGCTAATAAATCCGGAATGGAAGTGGATCAAAACAGACGAAGATCAACGCGCTCATGTCGGCCCTGGCAACGTTTTCGGGCTGGCAATAAATATTCATGATAATGACTCGCGACAGCGTAATGGATCGATACAATGGTCTGCCGGCATGGCAAGACGAAGTATGGAATACCCCACAACTATCGATCCTGCTGCCCGACCCGGTACGACATATCTTTCAAACTTTCGCATCGACTGGATACGACAAGCACTCGGCTCTGACCTTTTGCTGGAAAATTGGAAGTACCACCCCGGTGATAATTCGCTTTGGGCTAATCCTGCTTTCGATGATAATGATTGGGAAACGACAACAACATTACTCGCCCCTACTAATCTTCCAATAAAGGGATGGGATGATGTCGGTTGGTTTCGGATTCATTGGGTAGTTGATTCAATGTTAATCAATAAGCCATTGGGATTATCAATTATGCAAGCCGGCGCATCCAAATTCTTTTTAGATGGATCGCTACTTTATCGATTCGATGAACGACGTAATGAGTGGAGCGGAATCCCCAAACCAGTCATTTTTACGGGCAAGCAACGGCACATACTTGCAGTGCGATACACAAATAAATCGCTCGGTAAATTTCGTACTGCCAATTTATATGCCGGTTATACAGTTCGACTCGGAAATCTGAACACCATGGTTGAAGATGCTCATCATAATGAGCGTTTACGTTGGATTCCAAATGTTTCTCACAGCGCTGCCGCTTGCGATTGGACTTGTCCATTTGCTCTTATTTATATATTTCCCGGTGATACGACAACATTTGTTTTTTGCGTTTTTCCTGTTTGCTTATGCTGCTGCCATTTTTTTTTGATTACCAAATATTACTATCAATAGACAATCAACAAAGTTTATTTTTTATACATTTGCACCGAGCAGCGTGGCTGTTTTTCTTTATCCATTTTTTTAAGATTTATTTATTCACTTTTTTATCATGACCTTCCAAAACCAATTTTGGATATTTTCAATTGCTGCAGTTGGAATGGGCGCGTTAGCATTCTATAAACCAATGGAAGGTTTTTATCTGTTCTGGTACATCAGCACTACAATTGTAATTGAAATCGGCAGAGTCATTGTGGTAGCATTATTCAAAAAGCGGGAAGGCGCCTGGATTATCGGGCTGGCATTTCTGGTGTTTTTAATTTTCTTCTCATTCGAAACATTAATGGATATGGGGCTGCACGTTCCGTTTATGGAAATGAGAAATCAGTATGCGTTTGGCCCGATTGGATTTTCCATTGCCATGTCACTCTATTTATCACGAGATTTTGCGCGTACCAATAAACGACTTGCAGAGCAGGAATTAGAGCAAAAGCTGTTGGAAGCTAAAATGCGCGCCAATCAAAAGAGCTTGAAGACGCCCGTAAGCTTCAACTCTCGATGCTGCCGAAAAAGTTGCCGCAATTACCACATCTCGAAATTGGTGTATTCATGAAAACGGCCACTGAAGTCGGTGGTGATTATTCTGACTTCAAACTGCATACTGACGGCACGTTGACCGTAGGTATCGGGGACGCTACCGGTTATGGCATGCAAGCAGGCATAATGGTATCAGCAACAAAAAGCCTGTTTCATGCGCTCGCAGATGAGCCATCATTAGTACAATTTCTAAAAAAAGGTACAAAGGCCATCAAAGCGATGGGGCTGCACAAAATGTACAAGCATTTACGATTGTAAAGATTAAGGGACAATATATGCAGATTGCTGCAGCAGGTATGCCTTATCCGCTTATTTTTCATTCATAAACCGGACAGATTGAAGAAGTTGTATTAAAAGGCATGCCGTTGGGCAGCGTCGCTAATTTTACTTATAAGGAAAAAGATTTTCAGCTACAAAAAGGCGATACAGTTCTCTTCATGAGTGACGGCTTTGAAGAGATGTTTAATCCACGAAATGAAATGCTTGGAGAAGAACAAGTTAAATCGCTTTTTGCAGAAGTCGCTACATATTCGCCCGATAAAATAATTGAACATCTCAAAAGTGCGGGAGAAGCATGGGCAAATGGTCGTGATCAACTGGACGATATGCCATTTGTAGTGATTAAAATGAAATAAAAGTACTCAATAAAAAAAAACAATCGTGAACTTTTATTCTTCAATTTATAAGAGTCAACTAAAATCACTTCTTTTTCATATCATGATCCATGCTAACGCGACTGCCTGTGGCATGTCGTTGTCCTTGATATTTTCCGCGATATGGATTCGCCGCCGCCTGATCCAGTTTTGCGAACACAAGTTGGCAGAATCGTACGCCAGCGTGCAACTTTAACGGCACATCGTTTCCATTAAATAGTGAAACTGTTATTGCGCCTTCAAATCCGGGATCGACCCAACCGGAATTTTGCATAAACAAGCCCATCCGAGCGGTGGAGCTTCTGCCCTGCACAAACGCGGCGACATCGTCCGGCAGTTTTATGTATTCCTGCGAAGTGACCACCCGATACGATTTCGCAGGAACAATTATTTCCTCCTGTTCGATCTCTTCGTAGATTGGCTTAATCGCTACATCCAATTCAGTTATTCCTGTATCCGCCATCTTTAAAAAATGATTACCTAACCGTAAATCCAGTGATGCAGGCTGAATCTGAATATCGTCGAGTGGATTAATCTCAAGCTCACCTGTTTCAAGGTATTCGCGGATTGCTTTATCTGATAGTATCATTGGGATTCTCCGGCAAGTTTTAAACATTCACAATAACTTTTGTAGAATTCATAATCGATTCCACTCTTTAATTCAAGTCTATTGATATACGTGTTTCCATCCAAAAATGCAAGAAAAATATAAAACTTTAAATTTTTAAATTGAATTGTTACCATGTTTACATATTTATCTATTATTATTCGCTTGATTTAAGGTAGGAATTTTATTATATTTTCAACGGAACCACAGCAAGGAATTTCACAATGAAACCAATCTACCTTGATCATAATGCAACTACCCCAATCGCCCCTCAGGTCGCCGATGCAATGATTCCTTATCTAAAGGAACATTTTGGCAATCCGTCCAGCCTTCATTGGTATGGCCAACAAACCAAACGCGCTGTTGAGGATGCACGCCAACAAGTTGCTGAACTGCTAGGCTGTGAGATCGATGAAATTATTTTCACCAGCGGCGGTTCGGAATCGAATAATATGGCAATTAAGGGAATTGCAGCATCACTACGACGTAAGGGCAACCATATCATCACATCACAAATCGAACATCCTGCAGTGCTAAATGTCTGTAAATATCTTGAGCAACACGGCTTTGAAGTAAGTTACGCTCCGGTAGACTCACAGGGTGTTGTCGATGTAAATTATATCGCGAGCAGCCTTAAGCCAACCACCATTCTTATTAGTATTATGCATGCAAATAACGAAGTTGGCACGATCCAACCGATTCAGGAAATCGCCGAATATGCTCGTGAACATCGCGTCATTTTTCATACCGATGCAGCCCAATCCGCCGGGAAAATTCCTGTAAAAGTACAACAACTTGGCGTCGACTTGCTATCGATAGCCGGACACAAATTGTATGCTCCCAAAGGTATTGGCGCGCTTTTTATTCGACGCGGTTTAAAAATTACCAAATTAATTCATGGGGCTGATCACGAACATGATGTTCGTGCCGGCACTGAAAACGTGTTGGAAATTGTCGGACTGGGAAAGGCCTGCGAATTGGCGGAACAGAACATGGAGCAGCATATGAAGCATATGCAGCACCATCGAGATCAACTCTGGCAGGGATTAAAACGCGAACTCCCAACGATTACTATGAACGGTCATCCCACTCAACGACTTCCCAACACACTATCCGTTAGTTTTCCCGGGTTGGATGCTAATACTCTTCTATCGGAATTAAAGGAAGTGGCAGCATCGCCCGGTGCAGCATGCCATACAAATGTAACAGAACCATCCGCCGTCCTGGTGGCAATGAAAGTTCCGCTGGATAAAGCGTTGGGAACAGTACGTTTTTCCACCGGACGAATGAATAACGATGAACGAATTGATGAAGCCATCAGGTTCATCGTGCAGGCAGTCAAAAGGTTGCAGCCTGACGGCGAAACCGAGCGTCCTAAACCCCAACATAACGAAATCCGACTCACACAATTTACTCATGGTCTTGGCTGTGCTTGTAAATTACGACCACAAAATCTGGAAAAAGTGCTGGCAAGCTTGCCACATGTTCCCCACCCGAATGTGCTCGTTGGCATCGATACGTCGGATGACGCAGCGGTCTACAAAATTAATGGTAAAAAAGCGCTTGTTCAAACTGTGGATTTTTTCACGCCAGTCGTTGACGACGCCTACCATTTCGGCGCTATCGCTGCTGCCAATTCACTGAGCGATATTTATGCCATGGGAGCTAAGCCGTTGTTTGCGTTAAATATTGTCGGTTTTCCTGAAAAACGCCTCCCGATCGAGGTATTGGAACGCATCCTTCAAGGTGCGCATGACAAAGCTCGTGAGGCGGGAATTCCCATTATTGGTGGCCACACAGTTGAAGATTCGGAACCAAAATTTGGGCTGACGGTTACCGGGATGGTGGAAACAGATCAGTTGCTGACGAATCGCGGCGCCCGACCGGGAGATGCGCTAATTCTCACCAAACCCATTGGGTTGGGCATACTTTCGACAGCCATTAAGCGCGGTTTAGTCGATACAGCGGATATTGATTCCGTAATCGAACTGATGAGTACATTAAACCGGAGTGCAGCCGAGGCCATGCAGGAAATTGGTGTGCACAGTTGTACAGATGTGACAGGATTTGGGCTGCTTGGCCATTTAAAAGAAATGACTGTTGCCAGCGGTGTCGATGCCCGTATTTCTCTACGTCATGTTCCGCTTATTGCCAAGGCCTGGGAGCTGGCCAACGCCAACGTCATTCCCGGTGGTTCGATTGCAAACAAGGACTATGTATCACCGTGGGTTGAGTGGGATGTGACAATCTCAGAAATCGGCAAAATGATTTTGTGCGATGCGCAAACATCCGGTGGGTTGCTAATTGCAGTGGAAAAATCTAAAAAAGATAGTTTGATTGCAGCGCTGGAAGCACGTAATGTACCAGCAGCAGCATATATCGGTGAAATTACCGGTCCGGGAAAAGGGATAATAAAAGTAATGCCCTAATTTGATAATGGGACAATTCATATGTTTTGGAAATGTTCAATTACGTTAAATTCGGCCAAGATTTAATTGCAGAAAGCTGATTATTCATGATTCGAAAAAGTACTCTCCTGGCATGCTGACGGATTCATCACAAAACTTCGCACTTCAAACATTATGAATAAATTCGAAATGCTACCATAATTATTGTACAAAACCTGTTGCATCTAATCTCCCGTTTCTGCTATTGGCGTACCGGCATACGCTTTAATTGATTGGAACAAGGCTTCAGCAACCATATGTCTGTAAAACTTACTTTTTAACAATTCCTCTCCACGGGGATTGGAAAGGAAAGCCACCTCAGTTAGTATGGAAGGCATACTTGCCCCAGCCAGTACCACAAATCGCGCCTTTTTTACACCACGATCAACTTCATTCGTACGGTGAATTAGTTGTTGCTGAACTGTATTCGCAAATTGCTCACTCTCCTGAATTTTTGAACTTTTTATTATTTTTTCAATCAATTCATTAAATTCATGATAGGTGCTCTTCGCTGTACGATTTTCCATAGCAGCAACTGCCCGGCTATCAGCATCTTCAGTGGCTGATAAATAATACGTCTCAATGCCAGTTTTATCCGGAGATTCATGGGAATTCGCATGGATACTTATAAACAGATCTCCTTGTTTCTGATTGGCAAATGCCGTTCGCTCCTCTAGTGGTACAAATACATCTTTTTCTCGTGTTAAATAAACTTTGAATTGCCCATCATCATTAATGATCTTTTTCAATCGCAGTGCAATATCAAGAGTGATATCTTTTTCTTTAATTCCATTCCGGCTCATCGCCCCAGAGTCTTTTCCACCATGGCCGGGATCAAGAATGATTGTATTGAATTTTATACCTAATTCATCAGGAATCGTGTTATTATCAGTCTTATTGATGTACACAACTCCATCTGATTTAGTAGGCAAATCCGGTGATGCCGAAGATGAACCTAAAATCAACCACACTTGCTTTTTGTCAGGAAATGCTGCATCGCGCACAGATATTTTGCTTGTACAATCCAAGACAATCCGTGCTGTTCCAGCAGTTGGTGATCCGATACGAATCCGTTGAACAACTTTATCAGGTATATCAATCGACTGATGCACAGGTTCAATATATGTATTCAGCAAATCAATGTAAACACGATCAGGATTGGTCAGCGAATTGTATCTGTACTTTGTGTTCTTGGATAATTCAATAACGAAAGCATCCCCGGAATCTGTTTCCGCCATGTAAAATGATTCAATTTTACTCCCTGATTTAATAATGTTATCATCAATAACAGTATCCTGGTGAAACATAGGATGCTGCACGGGATCACGCAGATAATCATCTACCATCAGGGCGGGTGTTGCGCATCTAAATAGTAAACATATAAACGGAATATTTAGATAAATTGTCAGTCGCATTCGATTTTTTAGTGGTAATCGTATCATGTTTTCATTATATTTGATACATAAAAATGTACATGTTCATTAATTCATCAAAAGAAATTAACATCGACAGCGTACAAACACATCGATTTTAAAATTGTTATGCCATACACAATTTTCAAATAAAATATTGAGTGAATTGCATGTGAGCTAATTTAAAATCATCGATAGATAAAAAGTGCCTATTCATAATATCGACGTGCGCCAGCTAATTTTTAACAGGTAATTAATATTCTGTGCGTTGAGGCTTGCTACAGCGGAACCAAAGTTGCGCACAGGCGTACATACGATGTACTTCACCGTACAGAATGCGAATATTTGGTCAGTGATGTACTCTTTCTATCCTCCATAATTTCAATTACTAACTGCACCCCAATATAGATGGCATATTATTTGCAAAATTCTCTACGCTAATTGTATACAAATAGAAGAGATATGAATAAAATTATTCACATATTCCTGGCATTGATAACGCTGATTCTGGTTCTTCCCATTTTAGCTCCTGCACAAGAACTTCGCAATTTGCAGCTTCAATACGAACAGGCACGCAAGCAATTGGAATTTGCCAGAGATGTTTATGCCAGCTATCCCATTACTACCGGACGCACCTTACTCGTGGAAGCTGAAAAAAATCTGGAAACTGCACGGGCATTTTGGGAGTCAGGTCAGTATCTTCGATCGCGACGCCATCTGGAAACGGCAATAATGCTAATAGAAAGAGCGCTGGGCCAAATTCTGCGTGAACCAATTCAACTTCAACGCGAACGTTTGGATGAGTTGATTGAACGAGCAGAAAATCTAGTGGGCAGGGGAAGCAATCCAAACGCAGAAAAATTTATACAACAAGCGAAAGATCATCGCTCACGGGCAATTCGTGCATTCTCGTCTCAGCAATATCAGTTAGCGTTAGAACAATTCCGTTATGCTACTTATATGGCAAATAAAGCAGTGGAAATCGCGACCCAACAAAGCGATAATATTCTTGAACGGGTTCGTGATGAAGAGGCGCGGTTGGAGGAATTGTTCGAACGTGCACGAAAAGCGATTGAAGAGAGAGATAATCCTGCAGCACAGAAATTTTATCAATTAGCGGAACGACAACAACAACAGATAGAGCGCTTGAAATCAAGTCGAAATTATGACCAGGTTATTGAACACATCAACCAGGCAACACGGCTTTTGTTACGTGCAATCGATATCGCATCAGATAATAAGAAACAAATCGAGCTGAGAGTTTTCGATGATGTAATCGCACTCGATGAATTAATTGAAAATTTAAATAATTCAATTGAATCAACTGGTGAATCTAATAACACGCGCATTGATTTTCTGCTTGACCGCATCTACAGCCTGCAACAGCAGGCACATCAAGCCCTTGAAGAACAGAAATATCAGGAATGTCAATTTCATACCAGAATGGCCCGTAAATTAGTCGAGCGTGCATTACAAATCGCCAGTAGAAAAAATCCGCGACAATATGAGCAACGCGTGTATGATGAACTAGATCAATTGGAAATATCAATCGATAATGTCAGGCAGAAACTATCGTCCTCAACACAACCAGAGGCCGAAGAAATGCTAAACATGGCGGAACGCATTTCAAATCGAGCAAAGCAATTTGCCGATCGAAATAATATTGCTGCCGCACTTGCTAATATCGCCGTGAGTAACCAAATTTTATTAAAAACGGAAGCGCTAATAGATGGACTTAGTTCGGATGAGCAAAGTGATGGCCTTACGAATAATATTAACAGACTCCGACAATTAATAAGTGAACATAACGAACAATCAAATCAACCACGTCTTTTATTCCGTGAAGCTCAACATATGCTCGCCCAGGCAGAAACTTATATAACTAAAGGCTATTTACAGGCCGCACGAATATGTATTGATGCAGCGGATCGTTATTTACAACGAGTGAAAAATTGATAGCCGCCTCACGCTTTAAAAAGCTCGATTGTCGGAAAAAATTTCCTGATGATATTTTCCTTCCGATTCACCCTCCAGAATATTCTTTTCGGTTATTGTCAAATAAAAACCTGATATTATGAAAATTTAATTTCAATAAATTTTGCTTGCTTCAAAAAAACAGGCTGCGTATATTATACAACATGTGATTACAAACATTAACCATCGTGGTGAAAAAACATGACAATTTCCAATATCTTTGTCCGTTCATTCAAGTCCATATTTGAACTTACGTTCCCGGTTGATTCGCAAATTACTGTCCTGATTGGACCGAATGAAAGCGGCAAAACTAACATCCTTCGTTCGATTGAAGCTTTCAAGGCTGAATCTCCGTTTGATACCAACCTGACCTGCCAATATTCTGAACATTATTATCAGAAACGTTGTCCTGAAATCGCACTTGAAGTTTCCAATCTAACCAAAGAAAATAAACGCGACCTGACAGCAATTTCGGAAGTATTCAAAAATACCGAAAGTTTTTATATTAAACGCGACGGAACGAATATCGAAAATTATGCAGTATTTATTGATGATACGGCAGTGCAAATCCCCGATATGAAAAAATTACTCAAAATGCTGCCGAAAATTCTGTATTTCGAAGATATTCCCCTTCTAAAAAATCGTATCGATTTTTACAGCCTGGTGGACGGACGCCCCGGATTTACTACCGAGCGAAATTTATTGAAAATTGGCGGCCTGGATAATTATGAAATCATTTTTGAAGATTCAACCCGAGGACGTCGAGCTTCTGAAGAGGCTGGACGAATAATCACTGAGCATATCAGACGAGTTTGGTCGCAGGAACCGACTATCGAAATAAAATTAAATGTTAACGGCAAAGTGCTGTACATAGATGTGAGTGATAAAACAACAGTCTTCGATACGCCTGAATCACGCAGCCTGGGATTTCGTTGGTACCTGTCATTTTACATCAATTTCCTGGCCCAAACATTTGACACACGCGCGCACGAATACCTTTTTTTAATCGATGAACCGGGGATTCATCTACATCCTGCCGGTCAAAAGGACTTGATAAAAGTTTTGGAGTTTCTGGCACAAAAAAATCAAGTTGTATTCACCACACATTCACCATTTCTAATCAACCGCGAATACCCTAACCGCGTCCGCCTTGTATCAAAAACACGGGAAGGCACAAAAATCGATAGCGAGGCCTATCGACAAAACTGGAAGCCATTGCGTAAATCCATTGGTTTAACAGTATCCGATCTATTCTTCTTCGGTGATCGGGGTTTTGTGTTGGACGTCTCAGGTAGCAACACCAAAATATTAAATTTATTAGGAAAGAAATAAAGCTTTGCCATCCATTTGTGATGTTCCCGGAATCCGCGTGGGTCATGCTCAATCCGAAAAAGCAAAGACGGGATGTACCGTTATCCTGCCGGACAGAGAGGTTGTAGCCGGCGTTGATGTACGGGGCTCTGCTCCGGGCACGCACGAACTGGAATTACTTAAACCTGTTCGGCTTGTTCAACGTATCCATGCAATTTTGCTGACCGGCGGCAGCGCGTTCGGGTTAGACGCAGCCGGTGGGATTCAGCAATATCTTGAAGAACATGGAATCGGATTTGATACGGGAATTATAAAAGTTCCGATTGTTCCAGCGGCCGTCATTTTTGATTTGGGTGTTGGTGATCCAAAAGTACGACCCGACAAAAAGATGGGCTATAAGGCAGCTAAAAATGCAACATCATCCGATACGAGAACCGGATTAGTCGGAGCAGGTATTGGGGCAACTGTTGGCAAATTGCTCGGTACTGAACACTGCATGGCGGGGGGAATTGGCATGTGGTCAACAACATTCAGCGATGGCACGATAATCGGCGCATTGGTGGTTGTGAATGCCTTTGGTAATATTTATGATCCCTGGCGTCATCAATTCATTGCTGGTGCACGCGTTTCGTCGGATCAACCCGTGATTGATCCTGTACAGAATATTGACGATTGGATATTACCCTTTAGTCCGGGATCAAACACCACACTTGGTGTTATCGCGACCAATGTTGCGCTGTCCAAAGAAGAATGCACAAAAATAGCACAAATGGCCCACGACGGATTCGCGCGGACGATAATTCCCGCCCACACTCAAGTTGACGGTGACATCATCTTTGCAATTTCAACCGAAGAAAAGCAAGCCGGGCAGACTGACTTTCTCAAGATAGGAATCGGTGCTGCCGATGTCATGGCACGTGCTGTAATTCAAGCTGTGAATTAATAGTGTTATCAACTAAAAAAGGCAACCATAATTGGTTGCCTTTTTTAATTCATAATCTTCCAAATTGACGATCAGTCTTTTGGAATCGAATACTTCTTCATTTTAAATCTTAAAGTAGCTTCGGGAATACCCAGCAGACGTGCCGCTTTTACTTGATTTCCACCAAATTTACCCAGCGCTTTTTTAATAAGGTAAATTTCAACATCTGAAACAATACCTTTTAAATTGCGAGGTTCCAGAAAATCGAGTGGATGACGTTTTATTCGAAATGGCAGGTAATCGGGCGATAATTCACCTTCGGGTGACATAATAATGAGATTTTGCACAGTGTTCTCAAGCTCCCGGATATTGCCTTTCCAATCATACTCAAGAATGGATTCAAATATTTCGGATTGTACAGCAGGCTCTTCTGACTTATTTTCATCACAATATTTTGCCAGGAAATAGGAAAATAATTCCGGGATATCTTGTTTGCGCTCACGAAGGGCTGGTATTTTCACGGTCAAAGTATTAAGCAGGTGATATAAATCACGGCGGAATTCATTTTTTTCGACTTCCGGTGTCATATCATCTTCAACAGATGAAATCACGCGAATATCGATTTCAATGTTTTCCGAACCTCCGACGCGACGAAATGTACCATCTTCAAGGATCCGCAGAAATTCATCCTGATAGTCCTTATTCATCGCATCAAGATTATCTAAGTACAATATACCTTTATGTGCTTTTTCTAACAGGCCAATTGTTCTTGTAACGGAATCTTCATACTCACCCTCTTCACCATATAAATGTTTTGCTTCAATTGTTTTTCCAAATGAAGCACAATTAATTTTAACCAGATTTTTATTTTTTCTATTGCTGCGCAAATGTACATGTTGTGCAAACAGATCTTTACCAACACCAGTTTCGCCGACAATTAGAATATTCCCTTCAATCTTGGCTAATTTCTTCGTCGCTCGCCTTACTCGACGTGCTTCAGGACTATTTCCTACAATCGAAATATCCTGTAAGACATCCAACGAGCTTTCACCCAGTCTACGACTCATTCGAACTCCTCCTACATTTACTTGTTAAGATATGTATTCAACTCATATTTCTTTTTCATTACAAATCGGAGATATGCTATAAGAATTGCTGCAGAAGCGATAAACGTACCGAGAATTCGTTTGCCATAACCTTCCGGGAAAAAGAAAATGAATAGCGTTGATGAAATTAACATGAGAATAATAAAAAATATTCGATTTGGTACAATATTAAAGTATAGCCCCCATTTATTCAGGATTGATCTCAGTGTTGATTGTTTTTTCTTTACTTTGATCCGAAGTTTTGCTTCATTGAATAGCAGATCATCATAAAAACGACCATATTCCGATGTTACTGACCGTAATTTTCGAAATAACAGAACCGCAATCAATATTAAAATTATTGTAAGGATATACTGGCTTTTTGGTGAGAGTACTCCGTACAACTCGGTGATACCGTCTACGATATCATATACTACCAGGAAGAAAAATATGCCCATCATTGGATTTATTAACTCGCCAATCGGCCGTTCGTTTTTATAGTATTGAAATCCATAAAGTCCAATGAAAAAGAACGCTAACAAATGTGATTCAATAACACAAAGCTGCAATTCACGATAATGTCCCTGTATCAGAACATAATTGGCATTAACTAAAAACCGAAAATACAACGCTGCATGAATGGGTAAAATAATGATAAATGTTTTAATGTATTTAACAACAGTTCTCTCATGATGAAAGAGATAGTCTATTATTACAAAAACAATCATTGTTCCCATTAATAAGGAAAGCAAAAATTTCCGATATGGAAACAATCGGTACATCAGATAATCGGAACCAATAAGGTACTCATTTCCAACGAACAAGTGAATGAAACCAAGCGAATAGACAAGCGACAGCAACGTAAAGTTTAAAAATATATAACGATTACGTTTTGCTTGACGATAAATGTGGAAGCTTATGAGAAAAATAAGAAAATAGAGGCTATAATTGACAACGATGTAATTATGTACACGCCAATGCCAAGAAGGGACAAGGATAAGAAACAAAACAAGTACAGTAAATGCGAACCAGGTATTTATTATCCAGCAAAGAATCTTGTTGAGCTGACGAGTCATCGGAAATCAATTATTCAAATCATTTGGAAGTGGAATCGGCGGTGCCGGAGTAGGATCCATGCCGATCTGGTAATTAGTTATGTCGGAGATGAACTTATGATGATGTGATGGCATTATTTGTTTTTTTATAGAATTATTTAACCATGCAGCAGTCAGCAAATATAATATTACCGTACCTGCTAATAATCTAATCTTTTGGCCAGAATCACTCATATCATCTATATTTATATCTGGATTTTTAACTATCCGCAAATACGCTATTGAACTATCCATTACTATGAATTTTGCCTTATAGCCAATGTGTCTTATCGAACTCCCACCTATTTATCTCGTTTATCTTAATGAAACCCTAAATTGTTACGATTTCAAACGCTTTCCAATTTACGAATATATTACATTAAAGTCAAGCGATTTTTTATATGGTCACTATATTTCAACGAAAAATAACTAAGAAATCCCTAAATATAAATTGTTCGTAATTCCGAATTATTCATATTCCGTTTAATTTTTGGAATACTGGGCATATTTTGCGGATGATCGATTTCTGTAAAAAATTAGTGCTGTGAGAATTCCGCATAAAAAGCCTCCAATATGTGCAAACCATGCTATTCCGCCTAGAGAACCGGATCGCATGGAGAATTGAGCAGCACCACTTAAAAATTGGAAGAGAAACCAAATGCCAAGGAAAAAGTATGCAGGAATTTCTATAAATTGTAGAAATATGAAAATGGGAATAAGTGTAAGAATGCGGGCGCGAGGAAAATATATGAAGTAGGCTCCCATAACACCAGCAATTGCTCCGCTGGCACCAACTGTAGGCATCGACGAATGGGGATTTATGTATGTATGTGCGAAACCTGAAACAATTCCAAAAATAAGATATAATATTAAATATCGAACATGTCCCAACCGATCTTCTACATTATCACCAAATATCCATAGAAACCACATATTTCCGATTAAATGCATCCATCCACCATGCAGGAACATGGATGTTAAAAATGGATAAAAACGTTCGAATAAATTGAACCGATTTTGCGCTGTAAGTTCGAAATAGTGTTGGGGAACAATACCATAAATTTTAATAAATTCATTGATATGTACACCAAGCTTAACTTCGTGAAAAAATACAGCGACATTCACGACAATAAATAAAATAGTGACAAACGGAAAACGATAGGCCGGGACAGTATCACGCAATGGAATCATACTTAACTCAGCGTGTACTCGTTTTCCGCAGTTTTAGTAATTACAATTTTTTTCCCGAAATGCAATGGGTACAAAGACCGAAATTCTCGTAAATCAATTTTATAGCTGTTTTTTGGTTTTGATGGGCCCACTGACCATCTCGGAACTTCTGATAACATTACCTCTGCTTTTTTTGTTTCACCATCCGACTGAATCATTAAGGAAAACGGTTTTCCCGGCTTTGGAAATACATCCAGTCCGTTTTTCAGAACCAGAATATACTGTCCCTGGGCTTCTTCATCACTAAGCTTACGTTGATAGGTTTTTTGCTCTGTAGCCATACGCTGAAATCTCCTTCTTAAATGCATGTTTAATATAATAAAGCGTATGGCAAATGTCAAGCCATTTCATTGAAATGATTACAAATTATGCGACTACCTCAACATATTCAAAAGTATAATCGTTGGTAATACCATCGGCAGTGATATGTACTCTGCCTCCACTTCTAATATCACCCTTTACAATTTTTTCGGCAATTGGATCTTCAATTTTTTCGCGCAAGAGTTTTTTGATTGATCGTGCTTTATTTGCACTATCGGCAACATTTTCAATGAACAATTTTTTCGCAGCAGCAGATATGGTTAACTCAATATCAATTTCAGTCATACGTCTGAAAATATGTTTCAATTCAAGCTCAAATATACTTGCAATATCTTCTTCGACCAATGGCTTAAACTCGACTATATCATCAATTCGGTTTATCAGTTCGGGAACGAACAATTTTCGAATGTGCCCCATTGCCGTACTATCGACTTCGGTCTTGTCGAAAAATCCGATACCATTCCGTGTTTTGAAACCATGATTTACAGTCATAATAATAATCGTATTCCGAAAATCAACACGACGTCCGATACTATCGGTCAGCGTACCCTCATCCAACATTTGAAGTAAGAGATTTGTCACTTCAGGATGCGCTTTTTCAATACCATCAAAGACAATTACTGAGTATGGATGCCGACGAACTTTTTCGGTCAACTCCCCCCCCTTTTCGTAACCAACATATCCCGGAGGCGCTCCAATTAAACGGGAAACCGTAAACTTTTCCATATATTCTGACATATCAATTTGAAAAAATGCATTATTATTTTCAAACAATTCTGCCGCCAATTCCTGTCCGAGTTTGGTTTTACCAACACCTGCCGGCCCGACAAAGATGAACGAACCAATAGGTTTATTCGGATCTTTTAATCCCACCCGTGCGCGTTTTAATGCGCCGCAAATAGCTGTAATTGCCTGATTTTGTCCGATTACTTTCCGTTTGAGTTGTGCTTCCAGATTTAGTAGTTTCTCTGCCTCGCTTCTTTTAATACGAGTAACAGGGATCCGTGTCATCGCATTAATCGTTTTGGCAATATCATTCTCAGTAATTACTGTAACTTCAGGATTAAGCGAATCCCGAATAATCTGTTGCACCGTTTCATGAATAGTGACATCCGCCACTTTATCATAAAATTGATTGACTGCCGGGTCATTTTCCAGTGTCTCGTATGTAAGCTGTTTCACTTCCGTTTTTTCGGTTTTTCTTAGATGAGCGCGTGCACCGGCTTCATCAATTAAATCAATTGCTTTATCCGGAAGAAACCGATCCGTAATATATCGTTCCGAAAGCTGTACAGCGGCTCGCAGAGCACGATCAGTATATTTTACGCGATGATAGCGCTCATATCGTCGTTTCAATCCCTGAAGTATCTCAAATGCCTGCTTTTGACTGGGAGAATCAACAACTATCTGTTGGAACCGACGTTCAAGCGCTTTGTCTTTTTCAAAATGTTTTCTAAAATCGCTCAGCGTAGTAGTACCGACGCACTTGATTTCCCCACTTGCAAGTAACGGCTTCAGCATATTCGCGATATCCAAAACGCTATTATTTCCACCTGTTCCAACAATTGTATGAATTTCATCAATAAACAAAATGATATTCTTGTGTTTCACTAATTTTTTAAAGATTGTTTGCAGACGTTCTTCTAACTGTCCGCGTAGCGACGTGCCGGCCAACAACGAAGTTAGGTCGAGACTAAAAATGCGCGTATCCGCCAATTTCCCGGGTACATTATTTTCTGCAATACGAATAGCAAGGCCTTCGACAATTGCAGTTTTTCCAACGCCCGGTTCTCCGATAAGAATCGGATTATTTTTCTTCTTGCGGCACAGCGTCCGCACCAGCCGGGTAATTTCATTCTCCCGCCCAATAACCGGATCAAGTTTATGGTTCCGTGCCATTTCCGTCAGATCAGTCCCCCATTGTTTTTCAACCAGACTATTTAATTCTTTTTTAACGTTCGTCGCGCTTCCTCGATTCATTGATTTGAGTTCTTTACTTGCTGCTTCATAATCAATATCGAACGAATAGAGTACTTTTGCGGCAATTCCTTCTTTCTCCTGCAACAAGGCCAGAAAAAGATGTTCAACTTCTATGTTGGGTGCACTATTATTATTTGCTTCCACCCAGGCACGTTTCAATACATTTTCGGCTCGCTTTGTGAGCGGGACATCCTCAAGGGTCACCATATATGGCAATGGAGAAATAGTCTTCTCCAAACGTTGACGTAGATCCGCAACATCACATTTTAAATTAGCTAACAGCGCAAGCACAACATTATTTTCCCGATATTTCAACAAGCCAAGCATTATATGCTCGGTGCTGATAAAATCATTTTTCAAACGCAGGGCTTCTTCACGTGAATACTTAAGTATTTTGTGGATCTGTTCGGAGAAATCTTGTTTCATCGTCGGTCCTCGTAAAATAAGAAGTGGCTGTCAATTGTTACAATCTCTTTCACAACATTTATGCCACCGGGAGACCAACAATGTAGTTAATTATTTTATAGCACTTTAGACGGATATATAATATGACAGAATTGTTCTCATTCTGAGAAGGTCGCGAAATGGGACATTCGCGACCTATCATAATAAAACAAAAGCCCATGCTTTTTAATAAAACATGGGCTTAAGAAATAGAAAATTCATTGAAGCTTTGCCAGCACATCCTGCGCGTGATTTGTTGGGCGTACATTTCTTAGAATTTGGGTAATGAGTCCTTGCTCATCAAGAATAAAAGTTGTTCGATGGATTCCCATAAATTTTCTGCCGTACATGATTTTTTCACCATATACTCCATAGGCAGTGGAAACTTTGGTATCACTGTCACTTAACAGTTGAAAAGGAAGCGAAAATTTTTCAATAAACTGCTTATGGCTCTGTTTATTATCAAAACTGATTCCCACAACTTCAGCGTTTTTTTCGATGAAATTATCGTGAAGGTCCCGGAAAGAACAAACTTGCTTGGTACATTTTACCGATTCATCTTTCAAATAAAAAAACAGGATTACCTTTTTTCCCCGAAAATCCGATAGCGAAACCATTTTTCCTTCCTGGTTGGGCAAGGCAAAATCAGGCGCCGGATCTCCAACCTGTAAGACCATACTCCCTCCATATTAATAATTGGAAATAGCGCTTAAATATTTCTTATGTCAAGGAACACATGTTCACTGATGTTTCATTAAAGCATCGTGACAATCTTTGCATCCGAAATTGCCTGGACATCCTTATGCAATGAATTGCCATGAGAATCCATGGTAACTACTGCCGGGAAACCTTCAACTTCAAATTCCCATACGGCCTCGGGACTGCCAAACTCTTCCAGATGAACACTCGGAATTTTTTTAATACACTGTGCGTAAATTTGCGCAGCTCCGCCGATCGCATGCAGGTAAACCGCACCATGTTCCTGACAGGCACTCAGCGTTTTCGCACCCATACCACCTTTACCAATGACTGCTTTTATTCCAAATTTACCAATGATATCTCCCTGATAGGGTTCTTCTCGAATTGAAGTCGTTGGTCCTGCTGCAACAGCACGGTAGCTATCCTTATCCTTTAAAATAACGGGGCCGCAATGATATATTATGCCGTTTTGAATCAACTCAAGCTCACCGCCCTCATGTAAATATTTGTGTACAGCATCCCGACCTGTAAATAAAGTACCATTTAGTAGTACCATATCGCCTACTTTTAGCGAGCGTACATCCTGTTCCGTAAGCGGAGTATGAAGAACTTTCACCCCATCGCTGGGAACGGTGAAGGTGGCGGGGTATACTTCGTTACTTACATCAAATTCTCCCGGACGCTGGTATAACCACTCAATTACCTGGCCATCTAAACTGAGTACGACACCGCGACGACGATATGCCCAGCACATATAGGCAACGCTGACATAAAAGGATGCAGGCAGTCGATTGCGAAGCCCGATTTTGCAGCAACCTATTGTGAATTTGCCACCAAATCCCATCGGGCCAATTTCCAGAGCATTTGCCGTTTTCATAATATCGTTTTCCAACTCCGCAAGTTCCGGAACTTCGTTTGTATCATCCACGGTACGCAGTAATTGGTACTTTGCCCATTCAAGACCACTGGCGCGATCACCGCCAATACATACGCCAATAAATCCTGGGCCACACCCTTTGCCCTGCGCCTGATTAATCGCGTCCAAAATACAGGCACGAACACCATTTAAATCACGTCCGAATTTCTTTCCATGAAATTCGCCGGGAAGTTTGTACTGAGTGCTCATATTTTCGCATCCGCCACCTTTTTGAATTAGGCGAATTTCAACATGAGGTTTTCCCCATTGTTCAATTTTATAGATCGGGCTGCCGGGGCCTAAATTAGTGCCAGAATTTTTGCCGGTTAAACTGTCAACTGAATTTTGACGGAGATATCCCTTTTCGGTTGCCGTAACAACCGCTTGCTCGATAGCTTGTTTTAATTTAATTTGATTGAATTCAACGGGACAACGGATAAAAAATGTGAGTGTTCCGGTATCCTGACAAATGGGGAGAGAAAAGCGTTTTGCCAGTCCGATATTCTGCATAACAAGGTCCAATGCAAAATCTGCTTTTGAACCTTTCTGTTCCAATTTTTGATTTAGAGCGATGACTTCTTCAACATCTGGTGGTAGGTATGCGGAGGTTCTTCTGATTAGTTCCAAAACCCGGGTCGAGAACTCATTTTGACTCATGTGACCTCCTTACGTCGTCTTAAAACTCTCCAGTGCAGATTGTTCATTATCAAAATTAGTTAGAATGTGATCCAGCTTTGCTATGCGTATTAAATTTTGAACGCGGGTATTTGCTCCTAACAATTTAAACTGGCCATCGTGATCACGATATTGCCGAACTCCAAACAGTAACGCTCCCAAACCTGAACTATCCGCATAATATACTTTTGAGATATCAATCAGTACCTTTAGGATGCCCTGCTCCGCAAGAATAATCAATTCCGCTTTTAGCTCCGGTGCAACATTAGTATCCAATCGTTCGCTTTCAATTCGAATAATGGTTACATCATCAATCGATTCTTTCTGAAATTCCATGTGCATCCTCTGTTGACGGAAAATGTAGCAATTTAGTAACAAAATAAATAAATTTCTTTAAAATAGCAAGTCATTTTTTGATGATTATTTGGAGATGAGAAGCGTGCCGTAGGCTGGATTTTAATTTTTTATTGTAAGTTGCTATGGGAAATTGAGGGCGCTAATCAGGGAATACTGTATATTGTTTGCGCCTCTCAATTTACGTACTTTGGTGCTCAATATTTGAAAACAATTGGGTGTTTAACTACCCTGCAATAATCAGGTCGAGGACTTTTAACGTATTGGCTTTAGCCCATTCACCAACTTCTAGCACCGGCCCAACGCAGGATGGACATCCGGTCTTGCACGGGCAATCTGTTATTAGCTTGCGGGATACGGCCAGTAATTCATCATGCATGCGGTAAATTTTTTGACTGAAACCGACACCACCCGGATAAACATCATAAACATAAATAGTGGGCTTTCCTGAAAACGGCGCCCGAATCATAGGAATCGTTCGGATGTCACGCGGATCGCTCATCACATAAAGTGGCACAATATTGCCAAGTACATTTGCCAGTGACTGAAGCGCGTTCCCAAAATCATCACGCGATATTTTTAATTCTTCATGCACTGCTACATCAAATTCGACCCAGTAGGATGTTGTGTGTAATTCCTGTTCGGGCAGATTTATAACACCCACACCGACATTCTCATGCGTATGGAATTTTATCTTTTTGTAAGCTGTCGCCAACCGTGTTGTTGCCACTTCGCCATGAGCAATTGCACTTAAATATTTGGGAGAATCTTCAAACATATCCAGAACTTTAAGCGTGGTCTTCACCTGTGCGTCGGTGTAGTGGTCGGCCCAAACTTCATGAACGTACGCTTTTCGACGCTCCCAGTCAAGTTTATCAACGTGGTACTGTCTGCTTTCATGAATGTAAATTGCTTCTTCATGAATCAGTTCCGGGGCGCTAAAAAAATCTACTTCACCGATCACTCGTTCTTTAGCGGTATCATCGATAATTACAAAATTTTCAGGCGATGCACTGCGTAGACTAACGGCTTCCGCCGGATAAGTTTCACTCATCCAGTGCCATTGATTTCCAGCATGGTGGACAACGTCGTGCTCTTCCAGATAGGATAATATTTCACCGGTAGCATCAACACCAAACACTTCCCCATCTTCAAATGGGAGTTCAAATGCTGCACATTTGATATGGCTCATTAAAATCACCAAATTATTGGGATCGACAATACCCGCTTCCGGGGATTTATCGAAAAAATATTCGGGGTGATTAATAATGTATTGATCAAGCGGCGCACTGGATGAAACAAGCACTGATACTGATACGCCGCTTCTACGACCGGCCCTGCCGGCCTGCTGCCAGGAGCTGGAAATTGTCCCCGGATACCCTGCCATCAAACAAACCGAAAGCTGTCCGATATCGATACCAAGTTCCAATGCATTGGTACTAACAACACCTAAAATATTGCCTTCACGTAATCCCCGTTCAATTTCCCGTCGCTCCGTTGGCAGATAGCCACCGCGATAGCCTCGAATCAGTTTTGGAGATTTTTTAATTTTGGTCATTATTTCTTTGAGATAGGTCAGCAGAATTTCGACCCGAAGTCGACTCCGGGCGAACACAATCGTTTGCACGCCAGCGCCGAGAAATTTTTCAGCGAGAAATTGCGTTTCTCTGACGACAGATTTCCGTATTCCCAATTCATAATTGACTACGGGTGGATTGTAAAGAATGAAATGCTTTTCTCCACGAGGTGCACCATTATTATCAACTAAATCGAACTTTTCTTCCAGCGTTTTTTCCGCAAGTTCTTTGGGATTTGCAATTGTTGCTGAGCAACAAATAAATTGAGGATTGGCGCCGTAAAATTTCATGATACGTTTCAGACGACGAATAACATTACTGAAATGACTACCAAACACACCGCGATAATAATGAAGTTCATCCACGACAACAAATTTTAGGTTTTCGAACAGCTTAATCCATTTAGTATGGTTGGGAAGAATACCCTGATGTAACATGTCGGGATTCGTGATAACAATATTTCCGGCTGCACGAATTGCGACGCGTGCCGAAGCCGGTGTATCCCCGTCAAATGTATATGTCTTAATATCACGCCCAACTGCTTTCACCATCTCGTATAACTCAGCCAACTGATCTTGTGATAATGCTTTGGTCGGAAATAGATATAAAGCGCGACTGTTCGGATCATCGATCATGGCATTTACTACCGGCAGATTGTAGCAGAGTGTTTTTCCCGATGCAGTCGGCGTGACAATCACAACATTTTTTCCATCGTGCAAGGTTTCGATAGCAGATGCCTGATGGGTGTACAACTGTCTTATACCACGTTTGTTCAGCACATCGATTAATACCTGATCGATATATGGTGGAAACGGGGCATATTCAGCTTGTTTTTCAGGTAATCGCCGCCAATCCGTAATATTATTTTGGATATAAGCATCTTTGCGTAAGATGTCGAGGACTTGTTCGAGGTTCATGTTTTTTTAATTGGAAGATGAAAGGGATCCTTGCGTTGAAATGAACCCAGACATCACCTGATGCCTGGGTATCGCATGAAGGAACCTGATATTACTTTGACAAATAAGCGAAGCTTAGACAAGCAACAAAAAATCAATTGGATTAGTTGCTATGCCGTGCTTCCAATTCTTTTTTTGCAGTATCATCATAAGCCCTGTCGAATGCATCGAGAAAAATCTGCAGCGATGGATCATCCTTGAATTTGGTATCCAGTGATTCTACGACGCCATCGACATTCATTAGCTGTTTTTGATTATTTAATTCAATCCGCATGTCGCCAATGAATTGTCCTTTGCTGCCAGTTTGTAGCACCCAGGTATTCTTTATCTGAATTGGCGCTACCCGTCGCAAATAGTCGTGGGTACCAACAATAATATCAATTCCGGGGACATCGCGGGCAAGTTGATCGATCTGATTATACATCAAATGACCAAGTGCGACGATCACATCACATTTTCCCGAAAGCTCGGCCACGACTTCTTTTGCCGATTCAATCGGATCTTTGGTAATAAGTTGTACATCGGTTTCACTATAAACCAAACGAGCTCGACTCATCATCACACCAAAGATACCAACCCGAAGCTGTTTTTTGAACAAACCGAATCCACCGGATGGATATGAGCGAATAATATATGGTTCAACAAATCGTGTCGTTGAATCGGGATAATAAATATTCGCCGAGACAAACGGAATGTTGAACTTCTTTTTCATATTGAGAAGAAACTTGCTTCCCATCAGAAAGTCACGCTCCCCAAATGTAATTGCATCATACCCGATTTTCATCATACCTTCAAGCAAGAAAGTAGCTTTCACACTATCACTTGCGCTACGACCTCCAACGAAATCGCCGCTATCGAGGATGAGTACAACTTCGTCCGCTTGCTTTTTTTCGTTTATATAGCTGGCTCGCCGAGCCAGACCGCCTGTGCGTATTGCACCTCAGCCACACGGCTTAACATACCCCATAACATTTCCCGATGAGAAAATATGGATATGCGACGGGGTTTCGGCAAACAGCAACGAGGACATAAAACATGCACCAATTGTAATGAGACGTAATAGCCATCGATTATTCATAATAATACATCTCCTACATATTACTAGTTTCTTTTGCTAATAAACAGATGAACAGTAAACAACTGGCGGCTATAGCTTCAATAATTGTAAAGAAGCAGTTAGTTAGCAGATGTGAGCTATTCTAAATGCAATTAGCCAACTCTTTTTATTTTTTGATAAGTAAATCCTGTCAAATATGGAATTATAAACACAAACAACCATAATATAATTGATCGTCGAAAATAAACATCAAAATTGTGATTAATTATAACGTGTTGAAGGACACTTAAAAAGATAGTAGTAGCTGTCAACACAATAGATAAATTCACTGACAAAGCCATTGCGTTTTTAGGTTTAACATAGAAGAAAAAAGATAGAAACGCAATAACAATTAATACATAAAAGACAATTCTTCTTTGCACATCTGTAGTTAAAAACTGCTGATCGACGTCAATCCAGGCACGCAACAGAACCATTAAAATAAAAAGAACGATGTATTGCTTAGCGTTTATTTGTGTAAGATACTTTTTAATAATTCCTCGGTTATTGTGTAGCAGCGCATTGAATACGCGTATCAATGCGCGGTGTTATGAATGTAATACAAATTGATTATAAAAACAAGCAGTTCTCAAAAAATTATCAATCACGGGCGAACCGTAATTCGATCTTCCAGGTATTTACGAACAGTATCAATTGCAATGCGTTCCTGTTGCATGGAATCGCGTTCACGGATTGTCACGGTTTGATTTTCCAGCGATTCAGAATCGACTGTCAGGCAGAATGGTGTGCCGACTTCATCCATTCGACGATAGCGTCGGCCTATAGCGCCACCGTGATCGTAAAATACGTTAAAATGCGGTCGAAGTTCATCAATGAGTTTCATGGCGAGTTCCGGCATGCCGTCGCGTTTCACCAGTGGGAAAACCGCAGCTTTTACCGGAGCGATTTCCGGAGCCAAATGTAGCACGGTTCGTACATCATTTTCCAACTGTTCTTCTTCATAAGCATCGACCAAACATGTTAGCAGGGTTCGGTCGCAACCGGCTGATGTCTCGATAATATATGGTACAAATCGTTCACGGGTCTGGTCGTCGAAATAAGACAGATCCTTGCCAGAATACTCCTGATGACGGCTCAAATCAAAATTCGTGCGATTATGAATTCCCTCTAATTCCATATTGCCAAACGGGAATTGATATTCAATGTCGAATGCGTCCGCAGCATAATGCGCCAACTCATCAGGACCATGTTGATGGAATGCCAGCTTTTCTTTGGTAATACCAAGCTTAACGTAATATTCCATCCGTTGCTGTTTCCAGTATTCGAACCATTCGGTCGCCGTATCAGGCTTTACAAAAAATTGCATTTCCATTTGTTCGAACTCACGTGTCCGGAAGATAAAATTGCCAGGCGTAATTTCATTGCGGAATGCTTTTCCAATTTGGGCAATTCCATATGGCACCTTCTGACGTGATGACTGTAACACATTGAGAAAATTTACATAAATTCCCTGAGCTGTTTCCGGACGCAGGTAAACCACGTTCGCCTGTTCTTCAACCGGACCCATAAATGTTTTGAACATCAAATTGAATTGCCGTTCATCGGTGAGTTCTCCCCCACATGCCGGACAAACGCCCGGTTCTTCAACATGATCGGCGCGGAAACGTTGTTTGCATTTTTTGCAATCGACCAACGGATCAGTAAAGCCAGCCACATGCCCTGAGGCTTCCCAAATTCGTGGATGCATTAAAATAGACGCATCTAATCCTTCAATATCGGCGCGAAATTGCACCATGTGTTTCCACCAGAAATCCTTTATATTTCGTTTCAATTCAATCCCCAATGGACCATAATCATAACAGCTATTTAATCCGCCGTAAATTTCACTCGACTGAAAAATAAAACCTTTTCGCTTGCACAATGATACGACTTTGTCCATTATGGTGTCACTCTTCTGTTTCGCCATTTCAACTTCCTCTCTTTGTTCCTTTCCAGGTTAATTCCGTTGTACATCTTCCAAAAAACTGACGGATTTCATATGCACCAGACTTTCAATATGATAAACCATAAATTTATTCAATAATAAACTACTTTCTTTATATATTTCAGTCCCATTGCTGATTTGATCAATCGCTTCCAGTGAACTATCTTCAATTTGATTCAGATAATTAATTGTTTTTCCACTCACCACAACTGTAACACCAGATACACCGCTGCAATGTTCACACCACCAACCTCCCTGTTCCACCGAAAATCGGACGCGCTCATCATCTATAATATATTTTCGACATTTTTGACACATTTTTAAATTTGGCTTAAAACCCAACCACTTCAAAAACCGGATTTGGAACCAGAAAAACACGTTTTCATTAATATTATGACTTTCATTCAGCTTCCGCAAAAACGCGACGAACAGATGAAACAAATTCGCATGCGGATCACGTTCCATTTGGGATCGCATCACCATTTCCGCCGCCATCATGCTATAAGCCAATTTATTTAAATCTTGCTTAATGGACTTGAAGCTCTCAATAATATCAGCCTGACTAAGCAGATGCAAATCGCGTTGTTCTTTATGATAGAAAACAATGCCTACATGATTTATCGGATCGAGCGAACCGAGAAACTTACTTTTCGTTCCACGGGCGCCTTTGGCAACGACTTTGATCAGGCCAAATTCTTTTGAGAACAGTATGACAATTTTACTTGTTTCCCCAAGCTTCTGGATTTTTAAGACAATTGCTTCAGCTTTTTGTAGGGACATATGCTGCTCTTAACTTACTATTTTTCAAAATATAGGAATTGAAAATCCTGCAACAATACTCCCAGCAGTTGACTGAGTTATAGGCAAAAATTCAAAATCTAATTCAATAAAAACGGATTTATCTGGGTCCAATTCAAGCTTTGTTAAAAATGCCGTATTCAGATAAAGTGCACCCATATTTCTGCCATTGGCCATAATATAACCACCGCCAAGCTCAACTATAAAATTCGTACGCTTCCATTTTGGGGATATGAACAAATGCATGAAAACCATATGCACCGGTAGCATCAGTTC
Organism: Candidatus Zhuqueibacterota bacterium; assembly: GCA_016931935.1. Lineage (GTDB taxonomy): Bacteria > Zhuqueibacterota > Zhuqueibacteria > Thermofontimicrobiales > Thiofontviventaceae > Thiofontivivens. The sequence goes on from JAFGDW010000363.1 coordinate 38,824, forward strand.
CTGGATGAAGAGCAGCAACATAAGAACCTGTTAAATAAATTCCAAGTGTACTTATTTGATTAAAATTAATTCCAAAGATAGCAGGTTTTAATAAAATTGATATGGACACACCAATATAGTTATCATAGTTGGTTTCGCCGGTACCATTTTTAGTTGGTTTTGTTGAATAGCCGAGGCCTAGACCGATCCGTTCCTTTAAAGAGAATTCAGATCCACAAGCAAATAATCTCGAGCCATTCCCAGCAGCAAAACCAGTATATCCTACAATTGATGTTGTCCCTAATTCATTAAATTTACCAAGTTTTACCACCGTTAAAGTATCGGACTTTTTGTGTTCTTAGGTTTTACAACCGCATTACCAATTTTTATTTTGTTTATGCCCTCATACTTTATTTTTGCAATGGCATATTGTTCAGTAATTCTAACAACTAATATTCGGCCAGTAAGTATTTTACTTCCATTGATATTTCTATAAGTATAAACTCTTTGTCCTACTTGAAAATCAGCTCCAGCAGGCATAATGAATACTGTATTTGATTCGATTTTATAAATCTTCTGAGCATATAGCGACTTAGGCGATAGGAATATCATACATAATACGAAAGAACATACACACGTTTACATTACGAATCTTGCCTCGGAACATATTATTAAAATCAATTATAACCATTTAAGAAATAACGTTACCATTGTCAGATAAACAAACAATCCCAATGCATCATTGGATGTCGTAATAAATGGACCGGTAGCGATCGCCGGATCGATTTTCATTTTTTTCAAGATAAACGGAATCGATGCTCCAAAGAGTGATGCTGTATTGATATTAATTAGTAAAATTGCTGCCAGCATTATTCCAAATTTGGGAGTTTTCAACCAGAACGTTATCACTGAAAAAATGAGAGTTCCGAAAATCAATCCGTTGATAAGTGACGCTAGCAATTCCCGCAACAAACGCCGTCCCACATGATAGATCGCAATTTCACCCGTGGCCATACCACGCACCATAATCGTTGCCGACTGAATGCCGACATTTCCCGGAATGGCCATCATTATTGGAATAAAAAAGGCTGCAGCAGTAATTTCAGAAATTGATGCATCGTAGTGTTTTAAAATAATCGCGGACAGCATTTCCCCGAAGAAGCTAAGAAACAACCACGGTACGCGCGATCGGACAATTCGCCAGGGTGAAGTCTCCCGAAATTCTTCTTCATCGGAAATACCAGCCATCCGCTGGATATCCTCGGAGGCCTCCTCTTCCATGACATCGACAAGGTCGTCGATGGTGATGCGGCCGACGAGTTGATTTTTTTCATCCACAACCGGAATGGAAACCAGGTCATACCGTTTGGCGATATTAACCACCTGCTCCTGATCCATTGTGGTTTTAACCGACATGACATCACGATCCATAATGTCGGCTACGCGAACATCCGGTTTTGAGAGCAGGAGTTGCTTCAATGGCAGGATACCTTTTAATTCAGAATTTTCATCGACGACCCAAATATTGTACAGGTCGTCGACTTCTTCAGCTTTTTTACGAATGGCCGAAATTGCTTCGTCAACCGTGCTGTTTTGACTGACGGAGACAAATTCCTTGGCCATAATACCACCGGCTGTCTCTTCATCGTGACGAAGCAATTCCCGGACTTCAGCAGAATCCTGTTTATCGATTTGCTCAAGAACTTTAGCTGCTACATCCTTGGGCAAATCGGAAACCAGGTCCGCCGCATCATCCGAGTCCATTTCATCGACAATTTCGGACAACCGTTTGTGATGCAAATCTTCGAGCAGATCATCACGCGACACATCATCCAACTCGGCGAGTACATCGGATGCCGTTTCGGCATCGAGTAGTCCAAACATATAGTCGCGATCATCATCTCTCAGGTGATGAATGATGTCAGCGATATCCGCCGGATGAAGATCGACAGTTATATTACGGATCAGAGCATTATTTTTAGAATCAATGAGTACCGCAATATCATTTGCTATTTCCCTTAGGTCCAGTTCTTCCATGGCTGATCACATTGCTAATATGTACAAGTTCCGCCAGACTAAGCTGTTCCGGCCGTTTTGTTAACACAATATCAGAGCTATCCACACTATCCAACATAGCTTTTAATGTATTGCGAATAATTTTCCTTCGTTGGCCAAACATGGTTTTGACCATGTGTACAAACAATTTTTCATCGGCTACCGGGTACCGTGGCTCCGGTAAAAATCGCCACTGAATAACCGCCGACTCTACCTTGGGTTTTGGGAAGAAAACCTGATTGGATACGTAAAACAAAATTTTGACATCTGCAAATAACTGACTAATAACAGAGGGAATACCATAGGTTTTTGAATTGGGCTGCGCCACAATTCGTTCGGCAACTTCCCGTTGGATCATTAAAGTTAATGTATCCACCTGGTAGCGATGTTCCAATATTTTAAAGATAATACTGCTGGTGATGTGATACGGAATATTGCCGACTATCTTCCATTTAACTCGACTTGTGAAAATTTGTTCAATTGGAAATTTTAAAAAATCAGCTTCTACCAGTTCAAAATTTCGGTGTAATATGAACTGTTCGTGCAAATCGCTTACCAAATTTCTATCCAGCTCTACCGCAACAAGTCGCCTGACATGCGGCAGCAAATATTTGGTTAGCATCCCCTGGCCGGGGCCAATTTCCAGCAAATGATCATCCGGTTCGAGAAATAGATGTGCGGCAATTTTTCGTGCGATATTTTCATCAATCAAAAAGTTCTGTCCCAGGCTCTTCTTGGGCCGTCGGGTCATATCAGCTCCTGCGTTTGATAACGTTGAAAAAAGGAGCGTTGCCATTCATCAAAACTATTATCTAAAATAGCTCTGCGTGCGCGTCGCATTAAATCGAGATAGAAGTACAGATTATGCAGGCTGATCAACCGCATCCCAAGAATTTCACCTGCCTTGAATAAATGCCGCAAATATGCCCGCGAGAAATTTTGACAGGTATAGCATTGACACTCGGGATCAATTGGCGAAAAATTATCCCTGTTGGCAGCGTTTTTGACAACCAACGGTCCATCCCATGTGAACGCATAGCCCTTTCGCCCATTACGGGTCGGCATTACACAATCGAACATATCGATACCCATACCGATACAGTTAATCAGGTCTTCTGGTTTACCGACTCCCATCAAATATCGTGGTTTATCCGAGGGAAGGATGCCGGCAACCAATTCTGCCATTTCATGCATAGCAGATTTCGGCTCACCGACCGAGAGACCGCCAATCGCATATCCGGGAAAATCCAGCTCCATTAACATCTCGGCGCTCATCCGACGGACATTTTCGTAAGTGCTTCCCTGCACAATCGCGAAAATAGTCTGCTCAAATCCATAAAGTGGTTCAGTACTGCGGAATGCATCCAGACTGCGCTTGGCCCATTGTACGGTAAGCTGATTGGATTGAATTGTACGATTCACATCACTGGGATACGGAAGACATTCATCGAGCACCATCATAATATCTGACCCGAGCGTGCGCTGAATGTCCACGACGATTTCCGGTGTGAACATATGATAGGAGCCATCCAGATGTGATTGAAACTTGAACCCTGCTTTCGTCACCTTGTTCAGGTCTGCTAAACTGTATACCTGAAAACCGCCACTATCAGTCAGAATCGGCATTTCCCAATTAGAGAATTTGTGAAGACCACCAGCAGCCCGCATAATTTCCATGCCCGGACGCAGGTAAAGATGATAGGTGTTTCCTAAAATAATTTGCGAACCAACCGCTTTCAATTCATCAGGAGACAACGTTTTCACCGATGCCTGTGTGCCAACTGGCATGAAGATAGGGGTTTCCACAGTACTGTGTGCAAGTTCCAGTGAACCAGCACGCGCGGCAGTTTTCGAATCCTTACTTAATACTGAAAATTTCAATGGTCATAATTCTTTCGTTCGGATTAATTTAAGTAGTAATTATTTTTGAGGATGCGTTTTAATTTTTCAATCTACAATCTCAGTTCAGCCCAATTTTAAACGATGGCAAGTAATTTTTCTTACCCTTCAAGCATCCAAGTAATCGTCGGACAAGGCTGGCATTATCTTCAAACATTATTCAAATAGACGCGATATTTCCATCCCCTGTTTGGATGCTCGCTGTTTTGGCGTGTCGCCGAACTCACAGGCAATATTAACATCTGCTCCGGCGCTTAACAAGAGTTGAATTATTTCAAGATTCCGCATTGTAATTGCCACATGTAAGGGCATCTCCCCCATGTCGCCTGCGGCATTTACATTTGCACCGGCACTAATTAAAACCTCCACGCCATGAACATCATTCCGTCGTATTAGAATATGCAACGGGGTATCGCCATCACTATCTCGACTGTTGATTTCGACCGTCTTTTCGCCCAATTGGTCGGGGAATAGAACATCAGAAACGGTTTGTAGTAATTGCTTTAAAATTTTTTTTTCCGATGCAAGATCAGACATAATAATCAAATTCGTCGCTTTTTAATGATACAGACGATAATAAATGCAAAAGTTTTAAGGTTAATTTCACAAATATTGAAAAGTCTATTTTGTTTTATGAATTATATACGCCTGAAAATGTACATCCCGTTTTTCAGCAATGCTTCGGAAAGCACAAAATTCCATTGATTTCAATAACGTAAATTTCTTTTTATGTATGAGAGAATAAATGTAATCATCGGTATGTTTATATAACCAAAAATCATGTTCATCATTGTGCATACGCCACACGCCAGTGGTATCAGTTTCCGAATAGTCACGTTGATCCTGACGTTTCATCGGGTCGGTTGTGAACGCTAATATTCCGTTTTTTTGTAATAAGCGGTAAATTTCCGAGAATAAAGGGTCAATTTCTCCGGTCAAATGAAAGATACCGTTTGCGATCACAATATCAAAAAAAGTATCACCATATGGTAATGGCAGATCGGCAATGTCATGCACTTTTAATTCGTGCGCCAAATGTTTTGATTTGCACACTGCAATCATATGCTCGGAACTATCGATCCCATAAATGGAAAGACCTGCTCGATGGAACAGGTCGGAACTCAATCCTGTTCCAATACCAATATCCAATAGGTTGTTATCAGGCCGAATATATTCATAACTCAATCCGAACAACACCTCCGGGCTGTACCAGTGGTTTTCCGATGAGTATGTATCATAGCTATCTGCAAAAGTCTTGGAGATGTTTTTATTCATGGCAGTTCTTTTAATAATTGATTCCTAATATATTTATATTTTATTAATAAAGCAATAATTTCTTAATTTTCATTGCCATAAAATTTACTTGACGTAGCTACTCGGTCAGCCTGAATTGAGGCTACTTAACGTACCTATGCATCCACTCCTTTGGTATGAAATCGGTTGTAGTAGAATACAACTAATATCTAACTCCCGATAAATCTTTTTGATTCTCCCTGTTTTTTTACCTTATATTAACACAGGTCAATCGGTTAAGTAAATCAATTTCCACAACCAAAGGGACATGTATTGTGAGAGTATTATATTTCCATTCTCTATTTCCATTTTTCATTCTCTTCCTCCTTCTAAACAACGGTATTGCCCAGGACGAATATGCCTCTAAAGTAACAGAAGATGCTATTAATGCCCGTATTTCTGAATTGCGTATGGGTGACATTGTGGTCCATACGAGTCCCGATGCACAGTACAACAAACCCGCCACGAGTTTTTATTTGGGACAGCCATTCCGAATAGCCTTGCAGAAATGGATTCCAATGCGATGTCTCGAGAAGACAGTGCAATGTACTTGAAAATACTTAAGGAAAATTTAAATTATGCCGTTCATAAAAATGCATTAAATTGGTACGATTGTGAGAAAAAAGAAAATGTCATCGATTATACAGTCGCTGATCGTATCTGAGAATTATGCAACGAGCGAAACATTCCCATGCGTGGACATTGTATTTTTTGGGCGAAAAATGAATTTTTTGTGAACTGGTTAAAAGAATTAAATGCGGATGAATTGCGAGCTGCTTTCACGCGCAGCGCGATCGATGTTGTCGACCATTTTAAGGGACGAATTTCTGAATTTGATTTGAGGGGCGTCGCTGGTTGCGGTAAGATTAATAATAAGGCCATGCCAGCAATTTAAATATGTCATGGCCTTTGTATTAGTCATTTACAATTTAGGAAGTCACAATCAACTGCTGGATGGCATCTATCAATTCTTTTTTTATAAATGGTTTGCTCAGAGTAAGATCGGCGCCCATTGCTTTGGCAATATGGAGATAATTCTGGGCATTACCCTTGCCACCTCCGGAAATTGCCAAAATTTTTATATTAGGATAATCGCGTTTTACATCGATAATGGTTTCAATCCCTTCTTTTTCTGGCATAATAAGGTCGGTAACAATACAATCAATCTCCGACGCATCTTTGAGATATTTAATGCCCTCCACCCCATTATTTGCTTCGGCTACGTCGTATCCTTCGTCTTTTAAAATTTTAGTAATCATTTCCCGAACGTCAACATCATCTTCAATCACTAGCATCCGCATATCATCATCCTCAATACTTAAACATCCAACACTTCACGTACCGCATGGGCTAATTTATTAATCACAATTGGCTTTCCAATAATTTTGCTAATACCATAATGTTCCAGAGTATCAGTTGTAACATTTTCACCGTAACCTGTTATAAGAATAATCGGCATATTAAGGCGAATCTCGCGCATTTTTTTTGCAAGTTCCAATCCTGTCATATTCGGCATTGTTAAATCCGAGATTACCAAATCAAACGTTTTAGATTTTTTCTTTAATAACTCAAATGCATCCATACTTTTGTTGCACGCCGTCACCTGATAGCCAAGGCGCTGCAACGCTTTTTTAAGCAGGTTCGATATTACATCCTCATCGTCGACTACCAAAATTGTTTCCTGGCCTCCTTTTATGGAGACAATGGGTTCATCGACAGCGGTCTTTTCCTGTTCTTCAATCGGTAAATATATTTGAAAAGTTGAGCCTTTCCCCAATTCGCTGTCCACAATTATATCGCCGCCATGATTTCTAATAATACCATGGACAACAGAAAGACCTAACCCCGTCCCTTTGTCAACTGCTTTTGTTGTAAAAAAGGGTTCAAAAATACGTTCCAATGTTGCTTTACTCATACCGATACCAGTATCAGCAACCGTTAACCGCAAGTACTTTCGCTCAGAAAGGTTCGGATATAATTTCGTTAAAGCTCTGGTCACCAGAACCTGGTTTAACTCAATTCTGAGTACTCCTCCTTTTTCTTCCATTGCATGAGCCGCATTAATACACAAGTTCACAATTACCTGGTGCATCTGTGATGGATCGGCGATAACACTCTCACAAGTCGTATCAATATTATGCTGAATGCGAATGGTTGTGGGAATGGATGATCGTAAAAACTCAATTGTTTCTTTTATAATAAATTGCAATTTTAGTGGTTTACGTTCCAGCTCAATTTGTCGACTGAAAGCCAGGATTTGCTTCACTAATTCTTTCGCCCGATTGGCGCCGCGTAATACATTTTCCAAATCATCCCGAATTGGACTGGAAGATGGCAAGGTGGTTAACACCATATCGGTGTATCCTAATATTGGTGTCAGAATATTATTAAAATCGTGGGCAATACCACCGGCCAATGTTCCAATTGCTTCCTGTTTCTGAGATCGCCGTAATTGTTCTTCGAGTTTCTGTTTCTCCGATTCGATACGGATTCGATCTGTGATATTCTGTCCGACCGCAAGCAAGCCAATAGTCGCATTGTCTGAGTCCTTAAGTGTCTTATCGTACCACTCGACAGATACTTCTTGTCCATCTTTAGTTGTAATCGGATTAATATTGCCATGGGTATTGTTATCATTCATCGCATTTGAGAACAATGAATGTAATGCTTCATTATCTTTAGGAGAAATAAATGTAGTGAACCAATCTTTCCCTTTCACTTCGTCCAGAGAATACCCCGAAAGTTGCTCAAAATAAGGATTAAACCTGACAATACGGCCCTGTGTATCAAGCACAAGAATGATGACCTGTGCTGTTTCAATCAGATTTTCAGCAAAATCGCGTTGATTACGAATTTCGCGTTCCAACCGTTTGCGTTCGGTATAATCCGTATGCGTTCCAATGATCCGGACGGGTTGGCCGTCAGCCGTTCGTTCAATCACTTTTCCCCGATCAAGAATCCACTTGTACGATCCATCTTTGCAGCGTATGCGATGTTCGTTCATATAGATTGGCGTCTTTCCGGCAAAATGTTTGTGGATCTCGCTATAAACGGTTTCAATATCATCGGGATGGACAAGGTTCTCCCACTCAGCAAGCATGTCACCAATTTCGTTATCGTCAAATCCAAGCATCGTTTTCCATTGATGAGAATAAAACACTTTATTGGTTTGCACGTTCCAGTCCCAGACGCCGTCCCCTGAACCCTCCAAAGCGAATTGCCAGCGTTCTTCACTTTCACGCAATGCCTTCTCTGCTAACTTGCGATCCTTGATATCTGAAATAATAAAAATAAGATGCTTTTTACCATTTAAATTGAAAGATGAAAATGAACCTTCATACCAGACTTCAGCACCATAGGTATTGATAGCATGAACTTCCTTGCGTAAAATTTCCCCGGATTCCAGAGCCTGCAACATTAATTTTGTAAGCCCTTTTTTACGGTACGATTCTAATTCACGAAAATTCAGTTGAAGTAATTTTTCCCTGCATCCACCTGAAATTGTTTCCGCAGCTGCATTCGTCATGACACAAGGGCCATCCTCCCTAAAAATCAGAATACCTACTGGTGATGTTTCTAAAATCATTTCACTGAAAGCCAAAGCTTCTTTATAACTTTGATCTGTCAATTTACTCTCGGTGATATCCTGCATAGCGCCAATTATACTTACGATTGAATTATTCTCTCTTCGAGGTTCGCCAACGACATGAAGCCATTTATTATTACCCATTGCCGTTACAATTTGCAGTTCAACATCAAATGATTCCCCAAACTTTAATACGCGCTCGATATTTTCTTTTGCAATGATCTGATGTTCCGGTGTAAAAAATTGATTGCAGGATTCCGGCGTGGGCTTATAATCAAGTGCCACATCATGAATGTGATAAATTTCATCCGACCAAACAATGTTCTGAATTTCAGCATCTAATTCCCATCCGCCTACCTTTGCAATGCGTCCTGTTGAATTTAGTAATGCATTACTTTTTTGTAAAGCTTCATCCGCCTGTTTCCGATCTGCCAGAATTTGTGCATTGTACAGAAAACCTTCAAGCAGTTGCACATCCGCATTTGTATAATCTGTTTTTTTATTGGCCACTGCTGCAACTGCCACAATTTTGTTCCCAACTGTTACAGGAATCGTTACGAAACGATGAATTGTAACATGGCCAGTTGGCAACCCAAGCTTACCGGCATGGTCTTGTTGATAATCATTGACAATAATCGGTTTTCGGATTCGTACCGCTTCTGCCCAGCAGCCGGCATCAGCAATAACATAATCAAATGGTTTATCGTCGACGTTACATTGTTTCATTGCCTCACTGGACCACGAATAAATCCGCAAGACACTTTCATCATCATTTAAAAAACCGTAAAAAGAAAATTCACTATCACTAAATCGAATAATTTCATTCAAAACATGGTCGGCCAGATTTTTAATATCCATGTTTTGCCGGGTTGCAAGAAACCACAGCGATTGCAAATTATCGAGTAATTTTTTCTGATCGAGCTCCATTTGCTTGCGATCGGTCATATCCAACGCAACGGATAACATGTATTGTTCGCCTGCGACATTAATTTGCTCTGCAGACATTAATAAATCTCGAATAGCCCCTGATTTCTGTATCATCTGCATTTCAAAATTATGAACACTACTTTGCGCCGTTAACGCTTTAACAAGTCGGTCACGTTCATCAGGATTAGTCCATGCATTTAAATCAATCGGATTATGTCCGACCGCTTCATCACGAGAATAACCAGTCAAAGATTGCCACGCTTCATTCACATCGATAAGTATATTGCCATCAGTCTGGGTAAGCGCAATCGCCAGAGGACTAAGATGAAAGATAGAAGAAAATCGTGCTTCACTCATTCGTAAAGCTGCTTCAACTTTTTTCCGTTCGGTAATATCACGTTCAACAGTGACAATCAAGTTTATATCCGAAAGTCTAACCAGGGTAGATTTTACTTCTACATCAAACGTCGAACCATCCCGACGGACATGCCGCGCTTCAAAAAGCAGGGATTCACCTGTGTCCATCGTTTTCACTCGTTTAGCAACAATTTCGGGTGACAAATGGGGATCCAAAATGTTTATAGGCATTCCAATAAATTCCTCGCGAGAGTAGCCATGTGCCGTCAGGGCAATTTCATTTGCATCAACAATAACAGGTATTTTGCCATCTGTAATATCCATTAAAATAACATAATCACCCGCATGATTAAACAGTGCACGGTATCGGGCTTCGCTTTCCTGGATGACAGCTTCCTGCTGTTTTCGTTCGGAAATGTCAATACAATATGCCATAAACATATTGTTTGGTAGTCGCACAGCCTCCAAAATTACAGGGATGATCGATTTATTTTTACAAAGTAGATTGGTTTCTAAACGAAGATGACCGGTTTCTCTTACTATCGCAAAATTCCGACGTGACCACTCAATTTCATCATGTGGCGTCAGGTCAACAATACTCGATTCCAACAATTCTTCACGCGAGTAACCAATCATAACATGAGCAGCAGTATTGCAATCCAGATAATGGCCGAATTCATCGACAACAAATATTCCGATTGGGGAATACTCTATATATTTTTGAAACTTCAACTCTGTTTCCCGTGCTGCCTGTTCTGCCAACTTTTGACGGGTAATGTCCCTTGATATCCCAAATGTACCAACGATATTCCCCTTTTCGTCGCGTAAGGGTAATTTCGTGGTTGAAACCCAGGAATCGGGACGATCTGGCCATGTTTCCTTTTCTTCTATTCCTACAATTGGCTGCCCGGTTTGCATAATCTTCTTTTCGGTTTCAAATGCTGAACGAGCGTGCTCTTCAGTAAAAAAATCAAAATCTGTTTTCCCAATGACCAAATTCGGATCGTTAAGATGAAATATCTCGGCTTGTGAATTACTGATCATTACGAATCGGCTATCTGCATCTTTGAAGTAAATATGATCGGGGACATTTTCCATTAAGGTTCTTAGCAGGATTCGTTCCTGTTGTAACGTCTCGCTGTCGTACTGTCCTGAAATGGTTATTTTGTTATCTACGACTCTATTTTCACCTTTTTGTAATATAGCTACTTGTTCACGTAATTCATTTAACTCATCAATGAGTTGTTTCTTTGTTTTCTTTTCGTCATTCATGAAAACTCCACACTTGAAAATGACTAAATAGAGGCTGGACGAAAAGTTCATGTTTCTTCACCCTGAGCGAAGTCGAAGGGTGATAAAACATTATAATTCCTTCATATTTTCCCGACTCGTCAGGATCATGCCAAAGGCAGATGCGTCCTTCGGCGCACTCAGCATGAAGGGATTGGTTTTCGTTCAACCACTAAATAATAATCAATCAATAACACCAATTATATCGGCCAATTTTTTAATCAGATAAGTATTTGATATTACAAACGTCATATCAAACTTCCGTAAAATGAGCATAAAAGGTAACTTGACTTGAGGCTTCGGTAAAAACGCATCACGATGCCTTTTGATGAGCATAAAATACGATACGATTTATTGTATTATTAATGATGGCGTTTATTCTATAACGAATAGCGTATTTTATAATTTCAATACATTAGCTTAGTCGCTACTCAAAAATAAAATGCAATTCTTATCCCAGCGCGCCTGATTTATGTTTCCTCGTACTTTTACTTTTCATTGTGCGATGATCGATTTCAGACTTACGATTTCGGATTTCGGAATTATAAAAGCTTTTATTTTTCATTCCGCATTCCAAAATCCGCATTCGGCAATTTAATTATGATTTCTGAAAAGGGAAGCAATGATATTATTATTAACTGAGAAATTATTTTCTGACATTTTTTGGCAGAAAATGTTAAAACATATTTTAGACAGGATTTCACGGATTCACAGGATTTGTA